>SBFU01000302.1 GCA_006227785.1 Burkholderiales bacterium | reverse complement strand
AGGGGGAGTGAATTCAGCTTGGGGCGGCCCGGCGCTGAATTCGTGACCCCCACGCTCCGCCGCTGCGCGGGTCGCTGCCCCCCAAGGGGGAGCGAATTCAGCTTGGGGCGGCCCGGCGCTGAATTCATGACCCCCACGCTCCGCCGCTGACAACATGAAAATCGCACTGGTCGCACACGACCGAAAGAAGGACGACATGGTGGCCCTGGCGACCGAGTTTGCTCCCCTGCTGCAACAACACACGCTCATGGCCACCGGAACGACCGGAGGCCGCCTCCAGCGCGAGGCCGGTCTGCAGGTCGAGTGCCTGCTCAGCGGCCCCCTGGGCGGCGACCTGCAGATCGGCGCCCGGTTGGCAATCGGCGATGTCGATGCCCTCGTCTTCCTGCGCGACCCCATGACCGCCCAGCCCCACGAGCCCGACATCAACGCCCTGGTGCGCGCGTGCGACGTGCACAACGTGCGCTGTGCCACCAACCTGGCCACGGCCCGCGTGCTGTTGCACAGCCTGATCGCGCGCTGAGACCAGCGGCCGGGGGCGGCATCCCCTAAGATCGTCGCATGGCACCCCAGCGCGCCAGCGAGCACCCATGCACCTGAACGACCCCGCCGCCGGGCCGCCGCCCTCGCTGTGGGCCGATCTGCGCGCCGCCCTGCGCGGCACCAGCGCCGACTACACCCGCATTCCGCTCAAGCGGGCGGTGCTGCTGCTGGCCATCCCGATGATGCTGGAGCTGGTGCTCGAATCCACGTTTGCCGTTGTCGACATCTTTTTCGTGGCCCAGCTGGGCGCCTCGGCCGTGGCCACCGTGGGCCTGACCGAGACCTACCTGTTCCTCATCTACTCGATCGCCATGGGCCTGGCGACAGCCGTCACCGCCATCGTGGCGCGCCGCATCGGCGAGGCCCGCGGCGACGATGCATCGCTGTCGGCGGTGCAGGCCATCGTGCTGGCCGTGCTGGTCTCGCTGCCCTTCACCCTGGCCGGTGCCATCTGGGCCAAGGACCTGCTGCGCCTGATGGGCGCCGACGCCTGGGCCATCGAGCACGGCTACCGCTACACGCAATGGATGCTTGGCGGCAACGCCGTGATCATGCTGCTGTTCGTCATCAACGCCATCTTTCGCGGCGCCGGTGACGCCGCCACAGCCATGCGTGTGCTGTGGGTGGCCAACGCCATCAACATCCTGCTCGATCCCATCCTGATCTTCGGGCTCGGTCCCATCCCGGCCATGGGCATCGAGGGCGCGGCCATCGCCACCAACATCGGCCGCGGTATCGGGGTGCTGATGCAGCTGTGGATTCTGTTCCGCGGCAGCGAACACCTGCGCATTGCCCGCGCCAGCCTGCGCTGGCACACCCCCACCCTGGCCCTGATCGCGCGCACTTCGCTGGGTGGCATCGGCCAGATGATCGTGGCCATGACAGCCTGGATCTTTCTCATGCGCATCCTGGCCAGCATCTCCACCGAAGCGGTGGCCGGCGCCACCATCGCCATACGCATCATGATGTTCACCCTCATGCCCGCCTGGGGCATGTCCAACGCCGCCGCCACCCTGGTCGGCCAGAACCTGGGCGCCGGCGAACCCGGTCGCGCCGAAGCGGCCGTCTGGCGCATCGGCTGGATGAACATGGTGTTCACGCTCGCCGTCTCGGTCGCCTTCTACCTCTGGCACGACGCCATCATCGGCCTGTTCACCGACGATGCCACCGTCATCGCCATCGGCGGCGAATGGCTCTCCATCCTCGCCTGGTCCTACTTCGTCTACGGCTGGTGGATGGTGGCGGTGCAGGCCTTCAACGGCGCGGGCGACACCATGACCCCCACCTGGATCAACCTCGTCTTCTTCTGGCTGCTTCAGATCCCTCTGGCCTGGACGCTGGCCCTGCCCATGGGCTGGTCGCACTCGGGCGTGTTCTGGGGCGTCTTCGTTTCCGAAACCGCGGTCGGCCTGTTCACCCTCTGGCTGTTCTCCAGGGGGCGCTGGAAACGCTTTGCGGTCTGAAGCGGCCTGCTAGGCGCCCAACAGCAGGACAGTCCAGTAGACGGCGATGACCATCTGCACGGCAAAGGCCGTGAACCTCGCCGTCACCGCAAAAGCCGACACCGAGATCAGGTGGATCACCGACTGCACGACCCTTGCACCCAGCAAGGTGTACGCAAGCGGGTCGGTCAAGTGGGACCGGTCCGCCAGAACCGCCACCACCAGCAAACCGCCGAACAGCGGCAAGCCCTCAAGGCAGTTGGCATGTGCCCTGGCCAATCGCTGCATGAAGGGCGACAGGTTCGAGTTCTCGGGGTTGAAACCGTTCGCGGGCACCTTGCCGCTCACCACAAGCCAGGAGCGGACGGACTCCATCAGAATCAGCAGAAACAGCGTCCAGGCGATGAAGCCCAACACGACATGGAGCGATGAAGACATGACTGAGACTCCTGTAGGGTGGTCAGAAACAAGTCGGCCGACAGGACCAGAACCGCAGCGCCCGGGCCCAGGGCACGCGCAGCACGCTCACGGCAGCAGCCGCTGCCAGTAGCCCACATCCACCCAGCCGCCCAGCTTGTGGCCCACCTGGGCAAAGTGGGCCACCTTGGTGAAACCGAACGCCTCATGCAGACCCACACTCCCCTCGTTGGGCAAGGAAATGCCGGCCAGCAGGGCATGGCAGCCCTGCGCCTGCAACTGCCGGATCAGGGGATCGTACAAGCGCCGCCCGATGCCACGCCGCTCCAGCCCCTGGCGCACATACACCGTCATTTCGGCAGAGTGCCGGTAGGCGGCGCGCGGGTGAAACCAGGTCGCATAGCTGTAACCCACCACGGATCCGTCCGACACGCACACCAGCCAGGGATGGTTGGCTCGGTACGCGTCGATCCGCTCGCGCATCTGCTGCGGGGTCAATGGCCGCTCTTCAAAGGTGACCACCGTGTGGGTGACGTAATGGTTGTAGATCTCGCAGACCGCCAACTCGTCACCGGGTTCGAAAGGGCGAATGTTCATGGGTGAGCTACGCCAAGCCCATCGACCGCAGGAACTGCCACACCGGTGTCTGCAGGGCATGGGCCACATAGACGGCCACCAGACCCACGGCCAGGGGCGAGGCAGCCACCGCAGCAGACTCGGCCAGAGACAGGGGCGGCGAGGCCATCCGTCCCACCACCCCGTGGGCACCAAACCAGGCCAGCGGCGCCGCCACCAGCAGCATGATGTAGAAGACGGCCAACCCCTCCATCCCTGAGGTGGCACGGGCGGGCAGCCACACCAGCGCGACCACAAGCAAAGCGATCGGGATGCTGGCCAGCCTGACGCGGCGCCAGCCCGAGAGCTTGCCCAGCTTTTCGTAGCGCGCCCGCTCCCAGCGAACCACGAAGGCAAACGCCACGAGCGTGGCCATCACAGCCAACAGCAACAGGGCGTGAAAAGGCTGCATCACCTGCTGCCCTTGTGACCTCCACCAGGTGCTGTCGTGCCCCGGCCAGCACCCATGTTCATGGCTTGTTCTTCATCTTGCCCTTGGGCGCCACCGCGGTCACCGGCGCCACCGGGCGGGTTGATGTGGTCGGAGCGTCCTTGGGCGGACCGCTGTCTTTCTTGGGCTTCTTCACCATCTTGTGGCTGCGCTGCTCACCTTTGGCCATGGAGGTCTCCTGAAACAGCGCCCAATGTACTGCGATTCGGCCTCAAGGTGACGCCAGACCCAGGTCTCGGGCCACCCGTTCGGCCAGGGTCAGGCCGAAGTGCTCTTGCGACGACCGGCTCAACTGCTCGATCGAATGCCCGGCACCGGGCAGCACCAGCAGCACATACCGACCACCGGCGGCCTCGAACTTCGCCCTGGACACCGCCTGCGAGGGGTAGCTGATCCGGGTCACACCCTGGGTGCCAATGCCTCCGCCCAGCGGCACGTTCTCGTCGAACTCACCGTGGTAGTTGCGGATGGTGTGTTGGCGCGCGGCCGGGCACGAGGGCACCTCGGCCACCAGGGCGCCGGCCAGTGACGCCACCTGA
>SBFU01000102.1 GCA_006227785.1 Burkholderiales bacterium | reverse complement strand
TGGCGGCGAAGATGTCGGGTGTCAGCATGTTGAGGTTTTGGTGTTCGTCGCAGGACTCTTTGACTGATGGAAGCCACCAAGTCGAATTTCGCCATCACGCCGTCTGGCTAGTTGGGGAACGAATCGACGCCTGATGGTGGGCTGACAATCGTAGACTTCATGAAGCACGCCACCCAAGCCGTGGCATCGGTCAAGCAAAAAGTCGCCTTCAGTCCGTCACCTGCCCGCAGCAACCCGCACCAGTGCTCACAAGCTCGGGTGGCCAGTGGCCAGTGGCCACATGGTCAGCCATCCACCACCCTACACAAACCCCAACCGTTCTCGGTTGGAGTTCTTTCGTGCCTGTCATCGCCGGGTCCCGCCTGTTCTCGCAGGTTCCTGTGGAAACGTGACACCTCCGACAGCTTCGAAGTGCTTACAAAACTCGGGGCGATTCAGCGTCGGATGGGCCTGAACCCAGCAAGGCGGACAGTGCCTCCAGGCTTGGTGCAAAGTTCTGCCGAAGGGCTCCGGCCTCGGCGGCGAAGGCGCTGGCATTGCTGTTGTGTCGGGCCTTGGCGGACAGTTCCTCGGCCATTGCGGCGAGCCTGATCAGTCCGAGCGTGGCGGCCATCCCGGCAAAGCGATGGGCCTCGCTTGCCACGCTCCTGACATCGGCGTCGGCGATGACAGAAGCGATCACGCCCAGTTGCGTGTCGGCACGCTCGCGGAACTGCTGGACGATGGCCTCGATGCGCTTGTTGCCTAGACTCGAGCGGAAACCATCCAGGATGCGTGGATCCAGCAGTGGCAGGGCTGAGGTGTCGGCGCTGCGCCCTGCGAGCTGACGCAGTGTCAGGCTCAGGTCCTTGATCGAAGCGGGCTTGGTGAGGACGGTGTCCATGCCACTGTCGCGGCACTCGGCCAGGAGCGCCGGCTCCATGGCCGCGGTCAGGCCCAAGATGGCCAGTTCCCTTCCTTGGGCTCGCAGGCGGTGCGCAACCGTCGGGCCGTCCATGCCAGG
This sequence comes from Burkholderiales bacterium, assembly GCA_006227785.1. Lineage (GTDB taxonomy): Bacteria > Pseudomonadota > Gammaproteobacteria > Burkholderiales > Burkholderiaceae_C > Hydrogenophaga. Next base: position 3,005 of record SBFU01000102.1, on the reverse strand, counting down.
CATGTACACGTCGAGCACGACGGCATCGAAGTGGCCGTTGTCGACGGCGGTCAGGGCCGATGGTCCGTCTGCCGCGGTCTGGACGACGAACCCTTCGGTGCGCAGCAGTTCGCTCAGGACGTCACGGTTGATCTCGACATCATCGACAACCAACACCCGCAAAGGCGCAGCATGCGATCGCACGGGTTCTGTGTCGGGCATGGTTGTCGTGGTGCGTGCCGTGATGGCAGAGCCGATCTGCTGCGCAGCCGAGACGGTCGAGTCGGCATCTGGCACCTCGATCCTGAACCAGAACCGGCTGCCCTTGCCGGGGGTGCTGTCGACTCCGATTGTGCCGCCCATCAGGGCGACCAGTTCCTTGCAGATGGCCAAGCCCAGGCCCACGCCACCCTGGTTGCGCGTGCGCGACGAGTCGATCTGGGTGAACCGGTCGAACACCCGGTCAATGGCGCCTTCTGCAATCCCGATGCCCGTGTCCTGCACCTCCCACCGAAGCAGGTGCCTGCCGTTCGCGCAGGACTCGCTGGTCAGCGTGACGTCTATGCGGCCGGTCTCGGTGAACTTGACGGCATTGCTGATCAGATTCAGCAGAACCTGTCGCAGCCGGGCTTCGTCTGCCACGATCAGCCCCGGCACAGCTGGGTCGACACGGCAGGCGAGGGCAATTCCCTTGCTTTCTGCGCGTCCGTGCATCAACTGGGTCATGCTCTCGATCAGCCGCCTAGGGTCGACCGGGGCCTGTTTGAGTTCGATCCGGCCCGCTTCGGCCTTGGCCAGGTCCAGAACCTCGTCGAGCAGTGTCATCAGCGCCTGGCCTGAGTGGCGCAGCGTGTCGAGATAGCCCCGCTGCTGGGTCGACATCCTTGTGCGGCCGAGCAACTCGACCGTGCCGAGGATGCCATTGAGCGGCGTGCGCACCTCGTGGCTGAGAATGGCCAGGAACGACGACTTGGCTGCGCTTTCACCGAGCGCCTCCTCTCGCTCCTGGCGCAACTGGCGAACGCGGTCGGCCAACGCCAGAGACATGAACAACATTTCAAAGAAGACGGTGGCGTTGATCGCCGCACCGGATGGCGGGCGCTGCACGAAACCAGCCATCGCGGCAATCGCCAGCAGGGTCATGGTCACCATGGGGGTCCAGCCGATTAGCACGTACCAGGCCTGACGCACCCTTGCACGTACCCCGAGCAGCGCCGTGATCAACACCATGGGCGCAACCACGGCGTAGGCGAACATCCAGATGGGCGTCATCACCGATGTGCCCAGCAGGGGCGCCAGCGCTGCCAGGGCAATCAGGCCCAGCGCGAACAACAGCATGAATGCGGCCAGGCGCCTGTTCCAGGTCGTCACCCGCAGGAAACGCCGGACGAAAAGCGTCGACGAGACAGCCACGGCCAGCCCGCAATACGTTGTGATCCACGGGTGGTCGGTCAGGCCAAGGAAGTTGGCTGCCAGTCCGTAGCTGTTGAGGAAGAAGGCGAAATAGGAGGCGGCATGGAAACTGTAGAAGAGGTAGTCACCGTCACGAAGCCGAAAGCCGATGAACGCGTTGTAGATCAACAGCGCCAACATGCCGCCCATCAGGGTGTACAGAGCGAAGTGGCGCAGCACACGCACGTCATTGAGCTCGCGAGCAGGGCCGGCCATGATGGTGTAGTTGATCAGGCTGCGCGATTGCACCCGAACCAGCAGGGTGCGACTTTCGCCCGCGGGCAGTTCGAAGTCCAGAACGTAGCTGCCGGTGTTGTGGGTCCGGGTCGGGCCGGTGGCCAGCGGCATGAGGCCCGTGCGCCGATGCATCACCAGATGGCCATCGTGCACGACGTAGAGGTCAACGTAATCGGAGCGCACGGCGAACACCTCGACCCACCAGTCCCACATGCTGCCCGGGTTGTGCACGTCGGCCACGAGCCAGTAGGCGTTGCCGTCGGGTGGCACGCGCACCCGGGGCTGCTCGCGTGCGGAAGGCAGTCGGTCCAGAACGTCGCGCCAGTCGAGGCTGGCGTCCCGGTCGAGGATGATGGTGCCTTCATAGAAGATGTCGCGCGCGAGGTTCACCCCGCGCTCATCCGCCTTAACAAGCGAGGGCATCCCCACGCAGAGCACGATCAGAAATGACAGGGCGGCCAGCAAGCGGTTCACTTCAGTTCCTGATGCGAAGCTTGTAGCCGAAACCCGGGACGGTAGCAATCGGATCTGCGCTTATCCCGATGGCGGCAGCCTTGCGGCGTATGCGGCTGATCAGCACGTCAATGGTCCGCTCGCTCGGGCTCTCGATGCCGTGACTCACGATGTCCAGGATCTGGGCACGCGACAGGACGCGGTTGGGCGAGCGCGCCAGCGCGGCCAGGATGTCGAACTCTCCCCTTGTGACCACGACCTCGACCCCGTTCGGCGCCACGAGCGTTCGCGCGCCGACATCGAGGGTCCAGCCGTTGAACTCGTAGCGCCGGCGCTCACCCCCGGCAGAGGCCTCGATGCGGGCAGCAGACCGACTTATGAGGTTGCGGACACGCAGCAGAAGCTCCTGGGGGTCGAACGGCTTGGTAAGGTAGTCGTCCGCTCCCAGTTCCAGGGCCGTGAGCCGGTCCGACCTGTCGGTACGAGATGTGACCACAATGACGGGTACATCCCAGTGGTTGCGCACCCTTCGCAGCAAGACCAGGCCATCCTCGTCAGGCAGGCAGAGGTCGAGCAGCACCAGCCGGTAGTCCTCGCTGTCCAGGCGGCGCAGCATCTCCTCGCCGCCACTGGCGACCTCGACAGCGAGACCTTCCTTCTCGAGAAAAGCCCTGAGAAGGCCCTGCGTCAGCGCTTCGTCTTCGACCAGCAGGACACGAGGGGTTCTGAGCATGCCTTCGCCTGTGAAGAGAGCCGAACTTCCGCGATGATAACCCTCGTGTGTTCAGTATCGAACTCAGAACGAGGGGCTGTCGTAGCGCTTTTCAGGAGGCAGCTTGTACGACCATGCCAGACCGGCGTTCTTCCAGCCGTTGACATCCCGT
>SBFU01000010.1 GCA_006227785.1 Burkholderiales bacterium | reverse complement strand
CCCATCCCGAACAGGACAGTGAAACGCCTTTGCGCCGATGATAGTGCGGGTTCCCGTGTGAAAGTAGGTCATCGTCAGGCTCTTACAGCCAGCCATACCCCCTCGCGCCTCAAGCGCCTGGGGGTTTGGTGTTTCTGGTGGGCCCGTGATGCCTCTTCAGCGGTCGATCAGGATGTCGCCCACCCGGGCCAGCGCCCCCGTCCGCTCCAGATCGTCCACCAGTGACTCCAACCATCGGAGGTCGGCTTCTGTGCCGCTTCCTCTGTCGGGCATGTGGTTCGCCAGGTAGGGTGTCTGGCAGGACCAGGCAAAGAGCTCCTCGCGGCCAATGCGCTGCCAGGCCAGCAGCCGGAACTTGAGCAGCACCTTGTGGGCGTGGCGCAGATGACGTTCTGGCGCATCCCGGAACTGTTGAAGACGGCTTCGGGCCCGGCTCAGGGCGTGCTCGACGTCCGTGAACATCTGCCCATGTCCAGGCACGACCAAGCGGGGCGCCAGGCTTTCAATCACACTGAGCGTTTCTTCCACCTCGTCGAAGGCCGACTCGCCTTCCAGCTCCGGAAACACCACACCAAAGCCGTTTTCCCACAGTGCATCAGCCGACAGCAGCACGGCATGGTCCGGCTGGAAGAGCACGACAGCATGCGGATCATGCCCCTGGGCACCGTGGATCTCCCACTCGTGGGAACCCAGGCGAATGTGCTCTCCCGGCAGCAGCAGGCCTTCGAAATGGAAGCGCTCACATTCCTGGCCGGTGGCTGAATACGTCAGGCTGGCTTCATCCCAGGATCGAACGGCCTCCGCCAATCCTGGTGGAATTCGGGTCTTCAAGTCGGGATAAAGCCATTGCAGTCGCGCATTCCCGCCACAGTGGTCGCTGTGCAGGTGTGTATTGAGCAAGAGGTCCAGTGGGCCGCCTGCCAGTGCATGGGTGACCAGGGCGCAGGTCTGGGCGGCATGGATGTGATAACCGCTGTCGACCAAGGCCGACGGACCGTCGCCTTGAATGAGGATGTTGTTGGAGGACAGCCATCCCCGCTGGAACACCTGCATTCCCAGCAAGGACAAAACCCGCGTCACCACGGATGTCGATGTGCCGGACGGGGGCAGCTCGCTCATTGCGGGCGAAGCGCCCGTCTGAGAATCTTGCCCACATTGGTCTTGGGCAATTCATCGCGGAACTCGATGTACTTTGGACGCTTGTAGCCCGTGAGGTTGTCGTGGCAGTAACGGGCCACGTCCTCTTCGCGGAGGCTGGGATCGGACCGCACCACAAAAAGCTTCACGGCTTCGCCCTGCCGTTCATCAGGAATACCGATGGCAGCGCATTCGAGAACGCCGGGGCACATGGACACCACGTTCTCCAGTTCGGTCGGAAAGACGTTAAAGCCCGACACAAGAATCATGTCCTTTTTCCGGTCGACGATGCGGGTGAATCCGGATGCATCCATGACGCCGATGTCACCGGTGCGCATGAAGCCGTCGGCGGTGAAGGCCCGTGCACTTTCTTCGGGCTGGTTGTGATAACCCTGCATCACATTGGGTCCCCGGATGCAGATCTCGCCCTGTTCGCCCAGCGCCAGGCTATGGCCTTCATCGTCCTTGATGGCGATCTCAATCCCTGGAAGCGGAAGACCAATGGTGCCGCCAAACTCACGCTGATTCACAGGGTTGTTGGTGCCCATGGCGCAGGTCTCGCTCATACCCCAACCTTCCACCATCGGCGAACCCGTCATCGCCTGCCATTGCCTGGCCGTGCCTTCCGAAGCGGCCATGCCGCCCGCTTGGGACACCAGGAGCTGTGAACAGTCGACCTGCCGGAAGCTGGGCTCATTCAACAAGGCATTGAACAATGTGTTGACCGCGGGCAGGATATGGAAGGGGCGGCGTTTGAGCACCTCAACGAAGCCGGGAATGTCTCGCGGATTGGGAACCAGGGTCAGCTTGGCACCCCAACGCATGGACACCAGGCTGAGGCTGAGCGCAAAGATATGGTAAAGCGGAAGAGCAGCTATGCCGTTGACGCGACGCAGGTCACCAATCTTGTGCAGCGCGGGTGTGAACCAGGCATCGGCCTGCAGAACCGCTGCCACCACGTTGCGATGGGTCAGGACGGCCCCCTTGGAAAGCCCGGTGGTTCCCCCGGTGTACTGAAGAAAGGCCACGCTGTCGCCGGTTTGCTGGCTTGGCTGCAGACGCAGTGCCTCCCCTTCGCGCAGGGCCCGCCTGAACGGCACCACATTTCGGGGCCCGACCGCACCTGCCAGGGGAATCTGGTAAGCCGGAACCTTTTTGGCCAGGTGCCGCAAGGCAAAGGTGATCCAGCGCCCATACCAGAAACCGAGCATGTCACCGACGCTGGCCACCACCACGGTGGTCACCTGCGTCCGGTCGATCACCTTCTCAAGGATGTGGGCAAAATTCTCGAGAACCACGATGGCCTGGGCGCCGGAATCCTGCAACTGGTGCTCGAGCTCGCGTTCGGTGTAGAGCGGATTCACATTCACCACGGTGTAGCCGGCCCGAAGAATGGCCGCCATGGTGATCAGGAACTGGGGAATGTTGGGCAACATCACCGCCACCCGGGCGCCCGGAGCGAGTCCACGTTCCTGCAGCCAGGCGCCCAGGGACGCACTGAAATGGTCGAGCTGGCCGTAGCTCATCCAGCGCTCCATGCAGACCGTGGCGGCCTCCTGCTTGTGCCGCTGGAACGCCTCTTCCAACAGGGCTGTCAGAGAGCGGTACTGGTCGGGATCGACGTCGTGCGGGACGCCGGCCGGATAGTGGGACAACCAGGGACGTGTCATGGGATGGATTCGATGCGCCTTGAACTGCAAGGATTGTGGACCGAGCCTTGCAGCACGGGCTCAGGGGCAGCCCTAGGTTGCTGTCACACAAAGCTCAGAGGCCTTGTTCGCCCAGCCGCAGCGCATCCGCCAGCTGCCGGCTGGCGTCGGCCTCGCTACCCTGGTCCAGCAGCAACAACCACGAGGACTCCCGCTCTTCGATGCTTTGTAGAAAGGCGCGGGCGTCGCCCAAGAGGGCAAAGGCGTCGAACCCTTGTTCCAGAAAATGTTGAAGTGCGCCGAGGCCGGCCGCTTCAGCCGGGCGGCGCATCATGCGCAGCGCCACCCGCAACGATCTTCGCCGGGTCAGGCGTTGCAGTTCGTCGCCCAGGTGTCGCACCATGCGCAGCTGGCGTTGGCGCGCGCCGGGCTGTCCTGTGAGCCTCCATGCCAGCAGATAGCGTGTCGCATTCCCAGTCCGATCATCCTGCGCCTGCCAGTGAGCCGCCATGGCCAGGTCAAGCGACTCGGTGAGTGCGTGCAGATCGGACAGGTCACAGGCCAGCTGACCAATGTCCTCCGGAAACAATCGCTCGATGGCGCCGGCAATGCGGGAGAACTGGCGGTCGCGCTCGCTGAAGTCGCGCGCGCCATACAACTCGTCCAGGAAGAAGCGCGCAGCGCCCGCCTGTCGTGGGTCGGCCAGCATGTCCTGGTAGGTGCCTCGGAAGCGGCAGGCCTGGACCTGCTTGAGCCTGGTCACGGCACCGGTGAGGCCCTGCGTCCGGGCCTGCTCGCGCAGGTATGCGACGCGGGCCAGGTGGGTACGGATATGGTCGGCCGAAGACGGTGTGTCGGACATGGCGGAGCCGGAAAACGGGGCGCTACTGCCGACCGCCAGCCCCGGTTGCTGCCTGGGTGGCGTCTCATCAAATGGCTGCCCCGCCACAAGCATAACCCGCCACGATCACCCCCGCATGCCTTGCCACTGCGCCCTGTTCTGGCCCATAATTGACGTTTACGTAAACGTCAATTGAGTTGGCCATGAACTCTGATAGCGGCAACACCGACCACCTGCGCCGGCGCGTGCAGGCGAGCCTGGATCGGCAGGGCATGATGCAACAACTGGGCGTGCGCCTGATCGATGTGGCGCCCGGTGTGGTCAGTCTGGCCTTGCCGTACTCGGACCGGGTCACCCAGCAGCAGGGAGGCTTCCATGGCG
>SBFU01000072.1 GCA_006227785.1 Burkholderiales bacterium | reverse complement strand
GCGAGCGTGTGTTGGATTGCGGTTTTCATCGTTGCCTCCAGTTTCGGATGTGATTGTTGGGGGGGCTCTCCCCGCCTGCGCGGGGAGAGGAGGGTGCTCAGTCGACGGGGGCGGGGACGACCGCGGCGCGCGTTTCCTTGCGGCCGATGGTCAGCAGGTCCCACACCAGCAGCACGAAGCCCGCGGCGAAGATCCAGCCGCCGATCATGCGCCACTGCATGCCCTGGATGAACCAGGGGTGCGCCTGCGCGGCGAAGTAGCCGGCCCAGCTGGAACCCTCGATCGCGCGTTCGATGTGAGACTGCTCGTAGCCCGAGATCAGGAGCGCCATGGTCATGGCGATCATGCCGATGTGCAGCAGCGCCAGCGCCCATTTCCATTTCCACGCACCGACCAGGTTGCCGCTCATGTACACGTTGCCGCGCCATTTCTGCAGGGCGATGTAGAAGAAGGCGATGACCATGGTCACGTAGGCGCCGAAGAAGGCGAGGTGGCCGTGCGACGCGGTCCACTGCGTGCCGTGGGTGTAGAGGTTGATCTGCGGCAGGGTGTGCATGAAGCCCCACACGCCGGCGCCGAAGAAGTTGCCGAAGGCCTGCGCGATGATCCACGCCAGCGCCGGGTTGTTGCTGCTCTTCAGCTTGTGATGGCCGGCGTCGAACACCGCGTGCACCACCATCGCCACCAGCGGGATCGGCTCGAGCGCGGAGAAGAAGCCGCCGATCGCGAGCCAGTATTCCGGCGTGCCGATCCAGAAGTAGTGGTGGCCGAGGCCGAGGATGCCGGAACCGAACATCAGCGCGACTTCGATGTAGAGCCAGGTCTCGACGATCTTGCGGCGCACGCCCAGGGTCTTCATCAGGCCGTAGGCCATCAGACAGCCGACCAGGACTTCCCAGGTCGCTTCCACCCACAGGTGGATCACCCACCACCACCAGTGCTGGTCGATGGAGATGTTCGGGGTGAACCACATGCCGGCCAGATAAAGGCCCGCAAGGGCGACGAGGTCGAGCACGAGCACGCCGCCGACGCCGGTGTAGCGGCCCTTGGTGAAGGTCGCGGCGACGTTGTAGAAGAACACCAGCACGCACACGACGATGCCGATGTCTGCCCAGCGCGGCGCCTCGATGTACTCGCGGCCCTCGTTGATCAGCCAGATCGACGTGTGGGTGCCATCGCCGATCTGGATCAGCAGGTAGACGGCGACCACGACCACGACGGCGAGGGTGAATACCCAGAAGATCAGGTTGGCCAATCCCAGGCCGACCACCGGGACGCCGGACTCATCCTCCAGCAGCCAGTACACCGAGCCGATGAAGCCGAACAGCAGCCACACGACCATGGCGTTGATGTGCACCATGCGGTTGACGGAGAAATCCAGCACGCCGAACAGGAAGTCGGGTTGCAGGTACTGGATCGCGGCCAGGAGGCCGAACAGCACCTGCGCGCCGAACAGCGCGGCGGCGACGGTGAAGTATTTGATCGAGAGCTTCTGCCCGCCGTTCAGGTTGGAGCTATCGAGTTTGCCCAGTGCAGTCATCTCAATTCTCCTGGTCGATGGACACGAAGTTGGCCGGGAAGCCGTTGGTGTCGATGGACGACATCCACTTCAGGAAGGCCACGGTGGCACGCGCTTCCTCTTCCGTGATGCCGAGGTTCGGCATGCGGCGGCCAAGCACGTTGTGCAGCCGGTCCTGCGGATTCATGAGGAAGTCGATCATCTGCTGCTCGCGGATTTCCTTCGAGCCCCAGGACGGGTCGAGCCAGGACTTGGTCAGGTCGGGCGCGTAGTAGGCGCCGTTGCCGAGCAGGGTATGGCAGTTCATGCAGTTCTTGGCCTGCGTGGTCAGCTTTCCGCGCGTCACCAGGGCCTTGGCTTCCTCTTCGGTGAGCTTCTGGCCGAACAGGGGCTCCTCGACGCCGATCTTGGGGACCAGCATGTTGCGCTCTTCATTGAACTCGTAGGTGATGCGGTGGTTGATCACCGAGTAGCCGGGTACCCGCGTGCCCCCGGCGGTGATCTGACTGATGGTGTCGAAAGTCAGGAAAATCAGTACGACGAACGAGCCAGCCGTGATCCATATGGCGTTCTTGCGCCAGAAGGATTCGGATGCCCACCAAGCTTCTTTTGACATGGTCATGCCCCCCTTGAGTGAACTGCAGTTGAAAAGTCTTCGCCCGGCGCATCCGCCTCGTCCCGGTGCGTGCCGACGCACAGATGCCAGATGGCATGTGGCGCCAGCAGGTAGCCGATCAGCATCAGCGCGACGATGGTGATCCAGAAGGTGCTGCCGAACAGGTTGGCGGCGGCGGCCAGGGTGACGACCGAGGCGACCAGACCGAGATAGGCGGCGTAGGCCATCCACATGAGGCGGGCCCTGTGCCTGAGGCGCGCGTAGGCGAAGAGCAGGGCGTACAGCCCGCCCGTCATGATCACCATGGCGGCCGAGAAAAAGGTGATGAAGAAATCCTGCAGTGCGACCGGTTCGATCATCGGACGTCTCCCGTTGCGGCAGGATCGGGCATCCCCTGCGGGGGCTGCGGGGCCCGTTCCGGTCCCCTGCCGATCCTTGTTGTTATGAAACAGTCTGTATAGACCATGGTGTACATAGTGTTAACACTCCCTCGTCCCATGCAGGGGCACGCCCCTGCATGGGGCCGGCAGGCTCAGACGATCTTGAACAGGTAGAGCATTCCGAAGTGGAAGACGATGAAGAGGGCCACGGTGACGAAGACGGCGGCGTTTTCACTCTGGTCGAAGATCTTTTGCATCATGGCTGTGCTCCTTGAAGTCGGGCGAAGGGAGGGATTGGCTGGGTCGGGTGGACTGACCGGGCCGTGGGGCGTGTTGCGAACCTGGCGCTGCGCCAAGTCCTGTTCAGCGTAGTCGGTCTCGCGGCGCGTGCCAGACTGGCCACCCCCGCCGGGCTGTGTGTCCTACGCTGATTGAGGGGTCGTTGCATCGCCTGGCTACCTACAAATATTTAAAGATATGAAGATGCCATTTCCATAATTTGTATTTTTATAGCATGTTTCAGGTCGGCGCAAGGGCCGCATGAAAAAAAATTCGGGGGCGGCCCCAGGGATTACGTGTCCCGGAACCCCGAGCGATGCCGAGCCATCGGGACGCAAGCCGAGACTGTCAAAATCCCGTCACGCTGCCTCGCGAGAATCGCGGCATCCGGATGTCCGGATTCCACCCACCCGATTCCAGGAGGCGACATGAGCAGCAGTCTTCACCCCGACGGCAAGCTGAATCCCAGCGACAGCGTCACCAACCCCAGCGGCAACGCATCCATCCTCGACGTGATCGAGGCGCGCCAGATGTCCCGCCGCGCCTTCCTCAAGAACTCGGTCGGCGCCACCGCTGTCGCGGCCCTCGGCGGCAGCGCCCTGGCGGGCATGTCCGACAAGGCGCTGGCCCATCCGCTCGGCCGCAAGCACGCCATCGCCGCGGCGCTGCACAGCCCGTCGCCGGCCGGCGGCATCGGCTTTGCCTCCATCGCGCCGAACGTCGTGCCGATGAGCGACAAGGTCACCGTGCCCGCTGGCTACACCGCGCGCGTGCTGGTGTCGTGGGGCGACTCGCTGAACGCCGAGCCGCACTGGGACACCGTGGGTGCGATGGACGAGGCGACCCAGCTGCGCAGCTTCGGTGCGCACAACGACGGCATGCACTACTTTCCCTTCACCCCCGCCGGCAAGGGCAAGGCGGCGGAGAAGATCGGCAACTGGCGCGGCCTGCTGGTCGCCAACAACGAATACTGCGATCCGGGCTTGGTGTGCAACACGACGAGCTACGGCACCGACGTCATCTCCGAGGAGATGGTGCGCGCGCAGCTCGCCGCGCACGGCGTCAGCATAGTCGAGGTTTGGAGGAAGCGGGGCGGCTTCGAGGTCAAGCGTCCGTCGGCCTTCAACCGTCGCATCACCGGCAGGACGCCGTGCCGCGTCAGCGGGCCGGCCGCCGGTCATCCGATGATGAAGACCGATGCCGACGGCAAGGGCAAGGTCGT
>SBFU01000211.1 GCA_006227785.1 Burkholderiales bacterium | reverse complement strand
ATCGCCCTGGAAGACGACTACTTCGTGCAGCGCAAGCTCTACCCGAACGTCGACTTCTACTCCGGCATCGTGCAGCGCGCCATCGGCATCCCGGTGAACCTGTTCACCGGCATCTTCGCGCTGGCCCGCACGGTGGGCTGGATTGCCCAGCTCAACGAGATGATCGGTGACCCGGAGTACAAGATCGGCCGTCCGCGCCAGCTGTTCACCGGCTCGCCCCGGCGTGACGTGCCGGCCGGGTTTAAGCGATAACCCCCTGCGCCGCTTTGCGGCTTCCCCCTTGAAAAGGGGGACCACACCAGCGGCCCGGCAAAGCCGGTTCCGCGGTGTGTACTGGCGAAGGCACTTCACTCAGCCCGCTCACCTCTGGTGCAGCGGGTTTTGTTTTTGCGGGGTCTGACATCTTGATTCGCGACGCCTGACTCACTACAAAAGAGGGAAAATCTCGGAAGTCATCTTGTTTGACGATGACTTTCCCATGAACGCACCCGACCGCGCCTTCACCCGTCGCCTGGACCTGACCACGCTGCAGCTGTTCGTGGCGGTGTGCGAGCGCGGCAGCATCGGCAAGGCGGCCGAACAGGAGTTCATGGCGCCCTCGGCGGTCAGCAAGCGCCTGTCGGACCTGGAAACCACGGTGGGCACCCCGCTTTTCCTGCGCCATGCGCGTGGCGTCACGCCCACCCCAGCGGGCCAAAGCCTGCTGCACCACGCCCGATCGGTGCTGTTCAGCCTGGACAAAATGCAGGGCGAGCTGTCCGAGTACGCCGACGGCGTGCGCGGCCACGTGAGGGTGCACGCCAACATCTCGGCCACGGTGCAATTCCTTCCGGAGGACCTGGGCAGCTTCATCCGCGCGCACGACGCGATCAAGATCGATCTGGAAGAACGCCTCTCGACCGAGGTGCTGCGGGCGGTGCAGGAAGGCGCGGCCGATCTGGGCATCTGCCATGTCGGGGGCGACGACCCGATACAGGACCTGCAAACCTTGCCCTACCGCCAGGACCGGCTGGTGCTGATCGTGCCGGCCGCCCATCCCCTGACCGGGCACAAGGCCATGGCCTTTGCCGACAGCCTCGACTGGGACCATGTCGGCCTGCACGCCAACAGCTCCATCTACCGCGCCATGCATGTCGCGGCCACGGCCAGCCGGCGCAATATCCGCCTGCGCATCCGGGTCACCGGCCTCGATGCCATGTGTCGCATGATCCACAACGGCCTGGGCGTCGGCCTGATGCCACGCCGCGCGTTCGAACTGATGCACGGTGTCGGCGACCTGACCGCCGTCGAGCTGCTTGACGACTGGGCTGCGCGCCGCATCGACCTGGTGGCGCGCGACTTCTCCAGCCTGCCGGTCAGCGCGCGCTTGCTGGTGGACCACCTGTCTGCACAGGCGCCCGCCGTGCAAGCCTAGAATTTCCGTTCCCACAGGAGTACACGAACCCATGGCACGCACCCTCTACGACAAGATCTGGGACGAACACGTCGTCCACACCGAAGAAGACGGCACATCCGTCCTCTATATCGACCGCCATCTGGTGCACGAAGTGACCAGCCCGCAGGCTTATGAAGGCCTGCGTCAGGCCGGCCGAAAGGTCTGGCGCGTGAGCTCCGTGGTGGCCACCGCTGACCACAACACGCCCACCACCGGCTGGGAACTGGGCTACGACGGCATCAGCGACCCGATCAGCAAGGAACAGATCACCACACTGGACAGCAACATCAAGGAATTCGGCGCTGCTGCCTTTTTCCCCTTCATGTCCAGGCGGCAGGGCATCGTGCACGTGATCGGCCCGGAAAACGGAGCCACCCTGCCCGGCATGACCGTGGTCTGCGGTGACTCGCACACCTCCACCCACGGCGCGTTCGGCGCCCTGGCCCACGGCATCGGCACGTCGGAAGTCGAACACGTGCTGGCCACCCAGACCCTGCTGGCCAAGAAGGCGAAGAACATGCTGGTCAAGGTGGAAGGCCAACTGCCCCGTGGCTGCACCGCCAAGGACATCGTGCTGGCCATCATCGGCAAGATCGGCACCGCCGGCGGCACGGGCTACACCATCGAATTCGCGGGCAGCGCCATCCGGGCCCTGAGCATGGAGGGCCGCATGACGGTCTGCAACATGGCCATCGAAGGCGGCGCGCGGGCCGGTCTGGTGGCGGTGGACGACAAGACCATCGAATACGTCAAGGGCCGTCCGCTGGCGCCGACCGGCGTCGAATGGGACCAGGCCGTGGCCTACTGGAAAACACTGCACTCGGACGAAGGCGCCCACTTCGACGCCGTGGTCGAGCTCGACGCGGCGCAGATCCTGCCTCAGGTCACCTGGGGCACCTCGCCCGAGATGGTGCTGGACGTGACCGCCGCCGTACCGGACCCCGACAAGGAAAAAGACCCCAACAAACGCAACGCCATGGAGCGCGCCCTGACCTACATGGCGCTCCAACCCGGCAAGCCGCTGGCCGACATCCATGTCGACAAGGTCTTCATCGGCTCCTGCACCAACAGCCGCATCGAGGACATGCGCGAAGCGGCCGCGGTCGTGAAGAAACTGGGCCAGAAGGTCGCCAAGAGCGTCAAGCTGGCCATGGTCGTGCCCGGATCCGGCCTGGTGAAGGAACAGGCCGAGCGCGAAGGCCTGCACGAGGTCTTCAAGGCCGCCGGCTTCGAGTGGCGCGAGCCCGGCTGCTCCATGTGCCTGGCGATGAACGCCGACCGGCTGGAGCCGGGCGAACGCTGCGCCAGCACCAGCAACCGCAACTTCGAAGGCCGTCAAGGCGCAGGTGGGCGCACCCATCTTGTCTCGCCGGCCATGGCCGCTGCGGCCGCTATCCACGGCCATTTCGTCGACATCCGCACCATCGCCTGATCGGCTTTTTGCCCACCTTCTCTCCAGGAGCCCACCATGTCTTTGTTCAAGACCCTGCTCGTCACCGCTGCCCTGGTGTCCATGGCCGCCTGCAGTTCCAACACGGTGCAGGGCGTCAAGCAGGACGCCCAGGTCGTCAAGGAAAAGGCCGTGGAAGTCAAGGACAAGGTGGTCGACACGGCCATCGACATCAAGGACAAGGCCGTCGAAGGCGGCAAGGCCGCTGGCCAGGCGGTGGGCAGCGGCCTGGAGCGGGCCGGCGGGGCCGTCAAAGGCGCCACCAACTGAAGCCGGTCTTCACAACACACGACACCACCATGCAGAAATTCACCCTCCACACCGGCCTCGTGGCCCCCATGGACCGCGAGAACGTCGATACCGACGCCATCATTCCCAAGCAGTTCCTCAAGTCGATCCGCAAGACCGGTTTCGGTCCCAACCTGTTCGACGAGTGGCGCTACCTGGACCAGCCGGGCGAACCCGGCGTGCCGGAGAGCCAGCGCAAGCCCAACCCGGACTTCGTGCTGAACCAGCCGCGGTACAAGGGGGCGTCGGTGCTGCTCGCGCGGCGCAACTTCGGCTGCGGCTCCAGCCGCGAGCACGCACCCTGGGCCATTGACCAATATGGCTTTCGCGCCATCATCGCGCCCAGCTACGCCGACATCTTTTTCAACAACTGCTTCAAGAACGGCCTGCTGCCGATCGTGCTCAGCGAAGCGCAGGTGGACCAGCTGTTCAACGAGGTGGCGGCCTTTCCGGGCTACCAGCTCACCGTCGACCTGGAACGCCAGGTCATCGTCAAGCCCCAGGGCGAAGAAATTCCCTTCGAGGTCAACGCCTTCCGCAAGTACTGCCTGATCAACGGGCTGGACGACATCGGCCTGACGCTGCGCCACAAGGACAAGATCGAGGCGTTTGAAAAGCAGCGCCTGGCCACCAAACCATGGCTGGCGCACACGATGTGAACAGTCCCACCCCCGCGCCGCCTGCGGCGTCACCCCCTCAAGGGGGCGTTGCCTGTGGCCCGGCAAAGCCGGTTCCACGGCAACCTGGAACAGACCAACCCACTCTGAAGCTCTCTCATGAAAATCGCAGTTCTCCCCGGTGACGGCATCGGCACCGAAATCGTCGCCGAAGCGGTCAAGGTCCTCAAC
>SBFU01000370.1 GCA_006227785.1 Burkholderiales bacterium | reverse complement strand
CCCACGCCGCAGCCGGTGCACTACCGCCCGCAGTTCGGCGCCCTGGGCAGTTCGCTGGCCAAGGGCAGCCTGACGTTTGTTTCGCAGGCGGCGCTGGCCGCGGGCGTGGCCCAACGCTACGGTCTGGCCAAGACCACGGTCGCGGTGCAGAACTGCCGCGGCATCACCAAAGCCAGCATGGTGCACAACAGCCACCTGCCGGTCATGGAGATCGACCACCAGCGCTACACGGTGCGGGCCGACGGCGAGCTGCTGACCTGTGAGCCCGCCACCCGACTGCCCATGGCCCAGCGATACTTCCTGTTCTGACCGCACCACAGGAACACCCGCATGCTGCAAGCCTCCAAGATCGTGCCGCAGGGCCAGGGACTGGCCCCGGTGCTGGTGCGTCGCGCACCAACGGTCACACTGGACTGGGACATCCGCCAGAAGAGCCGCTTCGACGCCGAATCGTCCGATGGTCAAAAGGTGGGTGTGTTTCTGCCGCGTGGCACCGTGGTCCGCGGTGGCGACGTGCTGGTCACCCAGGACGGCACGCTGCTGCGCGTGGTGGCGGCACCGCAGCCGGTCCTGCGCATCACCGCCTGCACCGACTACCACCACAGCCACACCCACGACCCGTCGTTCGACCTGATGCGGGCCGCCTACCACCTGGGCAACCGCCATGTCCCCATCGAACTGCGGCCGGACCACCTCAAGATCGAACCCGACCACGTGCTGGCCGACATGCTGAGGTCCATGCACCTGCAGGTGGCCGAGGTGCGAGAGCCCTTCGAACCGGAAGGCGGTGCCTATGGGCACGGCGCCGGTGGGCACGCCCATGGGCATGGACACGCCCATGGTCATGACCACGGACACGGCCATGCGCACGCGCACGATCATCGGCACGGACATGGGCACCACAACCACGACCACGGCTGACCACGCGCTGCTGCGCATTCTCTGGCTGGCATCACCGGCGCTGCCGGTGGGTGGCTTCTCCTACTCCGAGGGCCTGGAAGCCGCGGTCGATGCCGGTCTGGTGCAAGACGAAGCCAGTGCATCGGACTGGATCACCGACCAGTTGCACCTGGGCCTTGCCCGCAGCGATCTGCCGGTGGTGGCACAGGCCACGCGGGCCTGGCGTGCCCACGACCTCCCGCGTGTGAAAGCGCTCAACGACTGGGTGCTCCACACCCGCGAAACCCGCGAGCTTCGCCTGCAGACCGAGCAGATGGGCCGCTCCCTGCTGGATTGGGCCCGCTCGCTGGGTGAACTGGGTGACGGACTGCACGAGCGCCTGCTCGGCGCCCGCCTTGATCCGCCCAGCTACCCGGTTGCCTGCGCCTGCGCGCTGGCCCACGGCCCGGCCAGCGAACGCGACGCGCTGGTCGGTTTTGCCTTCGGCTGGTGCGAGAACCTGGTCCAGGCGGCCATCAAGGCCGTGCCACTCGGGCAGGGCGCAGGCCAGCGCATTCTGGCCCGACTGGGCAGCGACATCCCAGCCGCGGTCGACCATGCCCTGAACCTGGGTGACGACGAGCGCCAGGCCTTCTCGCCGGGGCTGGCCATTCTGTCGGCCCGCCACGAAACCCAATACTCCCGACTGTTCAGATCCTGAACCCATGAGCCCCTTGCACCACATCCCGCACCGAACCAAAGCTCTGCCCCCCTTGCGTGTGGGCATCGGAGGCCCTGTCGGCTCCGGCAAGACCACCTTGCTCGAAATGCTGTGCAAGGCCATGCGCGAGCGCTACGACCTGGTCGCCATCACCAACGACATCTACACCAAGGAAGACCAGCGCCTGCTCACCGTCAGCGGCGCGTTGCCGGCCGAGCGCATCATGGGCGTGGAGACGGGCGGCTGCCCGCACACCGCCATTCGCGAAGACGCCTCCATCAACCTCGAGGCCATCGACCGCATGCTCGAGCAGTTTCCCGACGCCGACATCATCTTCGTCGAAAGCGGGGGCGACAACCTGGCCGCCACCTTCAGCCCCGAGCTCTCGGACCTGACCATCTACGTCATCGACGTTGCGGCCGGCGAGAAGATTCCTCGCAAGGGCGGACCCGGCATCACCAAAAGCGACCTGTTCGTCATCAACAAGACCGATCTGGCGCCCCATGTCGGCGCCAACCTGGACATCATGCGGCAGGACACTGCGCGCATGCGACCGGACAGCGCGCGGCGCCCCTGGGTCATGACCAACCTCAAGACCCTGGAAGGGATTCAGGAGGTGATCGGCTTCATTGAGCAGCGGGGCATGCTCGCGACGGCGGCCTGACAAAGAAAAACGGCCCCGAAGGGCCGTTGGCAGATCGACCGGGCGGTGCGACGCATCAGCGCACGATGCGGTCGGCGCCACCCTGGGCGACGTCATTGACCTGCACCGCCTGGCGGCCGGCCAGTCGCACCTGTTCCAGCTGAGCGGGGGTCGGCTGGACCTGCACCTCGCCAGTGGCGATCAGGCCCAGACGGTTGGCCACCACGGCTTCGGCGCGCACCTGGTCGCGCGACTGGGTGCTGGCCACCACCGACTCGGTCACGGCCACATTGCCGACGGCAATGGTGCCGGCGCGCAGGGCCTGGCTGGCTTCAGCCATCACGTCGGCGCGGCTGGCGGTGGAGGTGAAGGCCACTTCCGGCGGCAGCTCCGAAGCGAAAGCACCGGCAGCGGCAACGGACAGGAGGGCGGGAACGAAGAAGCGGGTAGCGAGTTTCATGATGGTTTCCTTTGAGACAGAGTGACGGATGAAAGACCGGAGGGACTTCGGTCATGCCGTGTTCGTCGCGGCATGGAGTGAACTGTAGAAACCGGGTATTGCGTTTACCGAACAGAAGGATTACGAATCTGTAATCCAGCAAAAACCGGGGCGGCGGGATAATCTGGGACCTGCCCGAACGCCCTCCTCACCCACACCCATGCGCATCCTGGTCATCGAAGACGAAGCCAAACTGGCGGACTACGTCAGGCGCGGCCTGTCCGAATCCGGCTACACGGTCGATGTCGCCAGCGACGGCATCGAGGGGCGCTACCTGGCCACCGAGGGCGACTACCAGCTGATCGTGCTGGACATCATGCTGCCCGGCATCGACGGCTTCGGCGTGCTGTCCGCACTGCGTGCCAAACGCAACACCCCGGTTCTGATGCTCACTGCACGTGACCGGGTGGAAGACCGCGTGCAGGGCCTGCAGGCCGGTGCCGACGACTACCTCGTCAAGCCCTTCGCCTTCTCCGAGCTGCTGGCCCGCATTGGCGCCCTGCTGCGCCGGGGCCCCGCCCAGACCGACGCCGCGCAACTCACCCGCCTGGGCATCAACAACCTGGAAATCGACCTGCTGGGCCACAAGGTCTGGCGCGACGGACAACGACTGGACCTGACCGCCAAGGAATTCGCCCTGCTCACCCTGCTGGTGCGCCGAAAGGGCCAGACCCTGTCCCGCACCACACTGGCCGAGCAGGTCTGGAACATGAATTTCGACTCCGACACCAATGTCGTCGAAGTGGCCATCCGGCGCCTGCGCGCCAAGATGGACGACCCCTTCAAGCCGAAACTGCTGCACACCGTGCGCGGCATGGGCTATGTGCTGGAGGAGCGCACATGAACACCTGCACCACATCTGCGGGAACCCCCTGCGTCTACTCCATCGGCCGTCGTCTGTCGCTGCTGCTGGCGGTCCAGACCATCATCGGGATGGGCCTGCTGCTGGCCCTCGCCTATGCAGCCACCCACATGCTGTTCGTCAGCAAACAGGAACAGGAGCTGCGCAGCTACACCGCCATCCTGTCCGACGTGCTGCAAGACGCCTACGTGCAGGGCGGCGAAGCCGACATGATGTCCAAGCTGGCCTGGCTGTCCGAGCGACGCCCCGGCACCTTCGTGCAGGTGATGCGGCACGACGCCAGCGAGATCTACCGCGACGTCTCACCCACCTTCGACCTGCAGCATGCGCCCACCCGTGAGATGCAGTTCAACATCGCCGCCAACGGCCGCCCCGATGCCTACCTCGGCCGCCTCGTCCTGGACTGCACCGAGGACTCGAGGCATG
>SBFU01000389.1 GCA_006227785.1 Burkholderiales bacterium | reverse complement strand
CGCTCCATGGCATCGGCCAGCCAGTCACCGGGCAACACCCCGGCGGCGGCCATGCTCACCTTCCAGGCGTCACCGTCCGGCTCGACCCGGGCAAATCCTTCCTGCCAGAGCAACCAGGCCAGCCATGCGCACTGGACGTCCGTGACCGCCTGGCCAGCGGGTGCGGTGAGCAGGCCGTTGAACAACGTGGCGTCACGCACGATGACCGAGGAACCCTTGAGCTCCGCCTGCAGGGCCGCCGCCAGCACCGACAGCGCCTGGCCGTCGTCGCTGCGCAAGCCGTAGGCCTTGAGCCATTGGCGGACATGGTCCGCTATCGCCACACCCCGCTGGGCTTCGGCCTGCAACAGATCAGCATGTTCCCAGCGGTGCCAGTCCAGCTGGGGTTCACGACTCTTGCAAACCAGCGCCGCCTGGGCGAACTGGTGCAGGGCTGTTTCTTGCGAACCCGGCTGGACCGCCGCACAGATCATCAGCAGCGAACCCAGTCTGGCGGCCAGCAACTGGTTCTGCTGGGCCAGCAGCTTGTCCCGCAAGAGTTCGTCGCGTTCGCTGCGCAACGCCGAGAGCTCCAGCGCGTTGCGCAGGTCGGCCCGCATGGCTTCCAGCGACCAGGGCTTGCTGATGTAGCGGAAGATCTCGCCGGTGTTGATGGCCTCGATGGCATCGCCCAGTTCGGAGTAGGCGGTGGTGAGCATGCGCACGATGTGCGGGTGGTACATGCGGGCATGGCGCAGCAGCTCGTTGCCATACGCGCCGGGCATGCGCTGGTCGGTCACCAGCACGGCAATCTCGGCCGCGCGCTCGCGCAACACCGCCTTGCCCTCTTCGACCGAGGTGGCGGTGATGACGGGCGCCATCGGACTGACCAGGCGCTCGAAGTACTTGAGTGCCATCGCCTCGTCGTCGACGTAAAGGATTTTTTCGGGTTTCATGGCGACTCCTGCGGCTGCGACTGTGACTCCCGTGCGTCCACGGTCGCAGGAAAAAACAACATGACGGTGGTGCCAGCCACCGGCGAAGATTCGATGAGCAGACGGCCTCCCAGCGACATCATGACCCGGTGGCAGAACAGCAACCCCATGCCGTTGCCACCACTGGCAGCGCGCGTGGTCAAGGGCTCACGGCCCAGTCGGGGCAGCAAGGCGGCGTCAATGCCCGGGCCATTGTCGCTGACCGACAGACAGGGCAAGGGAACCACTTCGCCCCGGGGCACGCTGTTGGCCAGGGACAGACAGATCCGGGGACTGGCCATGGCCTGACCCTGCATCGCCTGCAAAGCGTTCTTGATCAGGGTACAGACCACCAGATGCAGCAGGTCCCGTCGGCCGGGGAGCTCGAAATCGGTGCTTCGGTCCTGCACCATCCAGTCGGACTCACCCTCTTCGAACGGGAAGGTGCGCAAGACCTCATCCAGCAGGGCGCCAGCCGTCACGGGTCCCCCGCCTTGTGGCAGGCAGGCATCGCGCGCACTGTTCAGAAAGGTCATGACCAGAGACTGCGCATAGTCCGCCCGCCGACGCGCCGCGTCGATCATGTGCAGCACCTGTCCAGGCCGCTCCTGGGCGAAACGCGCCACGGCATCTCCGGTGTCGTCCAGATGCCGCTGGCCGATGGCGCCCAGGTAGCCGCGGACCGTGGCCAGTGGGGTCGTCACCTCATGGGCCAGAAAGCCGAGGGTCTCACGCAGCGCAGCGGCCCGGTCCGCCGCCAGCAGACCATCCTGCACACGCTGCACACTGCCGGCCATGGAGCGGCGCAGGGCCTGGCGCGTGGCCATCTCGTCCAGCGGCTTCTCCAGGATGTGCTCCACCTGACCTTCATTGACCGCCGCCATCGCCACCGCCTTGTCCGCATAGGCCGACGCCAGCAGCCGTCCGATGTGGGCGTGCTCGCGCCGGACCATCCCGAGCAGTTCCACCCCGTCACGCCGGGGCATGCGAAAGTCGGTCAGCAGCACACCGATGTCTGCCGACCGCCGCGCCAGGATGTCCAGCGCCTCGTCAACACCACCTGCGGTCCAGACGACAAACTCATCGCCATAAAGGCGGGCAAACCATTTGCAGGCCTGGGCCTCGTCATCCACCATGAGGACGGCGAACGGCAGGCCGGGCAGCATCGATGCCGACAGCGCATTCATGTCTGCGGCCTCGCCAGATCGAAACTGAACTCGGTCCACACCCCGGGCTCGCTGGCCACTGCCAGGGTGCCGCCATGGCGCTGGATGATGCCGTAACTCACGCTCAGCCCCAATCCAAGGCCGGACCCCACCTCGCGCGTGGTGAAGAAGGGCTCGAACACACGGTCGATGTGGTCCGGATCGATGCCGTGCCCGTTGTCTCTCACCCGCACCCGCATCCGGTCGCCATCGATCACCGCGCTGACCACGATCTCGGGCTTCTCGCGCTGGGCCTTCGCCAGGGCATGGGCGGCATTGCTCAGCAGGTTGATCATCACACCGATGATGGCCGGTTCCTCGCCGACCACGTGCGAGTCCTGCGGCATGTCCACCTGCACCGACACCCCTTTGAGCTCGAAGCCGGCCAGGCGGCGGGCGGAGTGGACCGCCTTCTCCAGCAGGAAGGGGCGAAGCACGTCGGCCCCCGGCTTCTGGTAGGCAAAGGTCTTGAGGTCGGAGACGATGTTCTGCACCCGCACCATGCCCTCGCGCGCATCGTTCAGGCTTTCCTTGAGCAGTTCGTCCTTGCCGGCCGACGGTGTGGACAGCCCCATGTTGATGGCCATGAGGCTGTAGTTCACCGGGTTGTTCAGCTCGTGCAGCAGGCCGGCCGAGAGCGTGCCCAGGGCGGCCATCTTCTCGCGCTGCACCAGCTGCCCCTTCACTTCGGCCAGCGTGTTGTTGATTTCGACCAGCTTGTCGTTCTTCTGGGACACCTCGTACTGCAGCGAAAACAGCCGGACGCGGGCCCGCTCGTTGTACCAGGTGCAGACCGCGCTGGCGATGCCTGAGAACAGGATGAACAGCGCATTGGTGTAGAGCCTGCCGCTGTCACTGAAGCCGGATGGATGCATCGCGCAGGCCAGGACATAGAGCACCAGGGTGATGACACCGAAGCCGATGCCTTCAAGAATGGAAATCGGCAGGATGATGCCAACCGCATACATGGCCAGGTGCAGGCCGACAAAGTAGATGGACTCGGCCCCGTCCGTCCGGTAGATCATGTAGGCGATCATGACCTGCGGCAGCAACAGCCAG
The DNA here is from genome assembly GCA_006227785.1 of Burkholderiales bacterium. GTDB lineage: Bacteria > Pseudomonadota > Gammaproteobacteria > Burkholderiales > Burkholderiaceae_C > Hydrogenophaga. The sequence goes on along the minus strand of SBFU01000389.1, from coordinate 834 downwards.
ACCATGGTGAGCGCCCGCACCTGGCGCAGGCCGAAGCGGGTGAACAGCAGCAGCAGAATCCCGACTGTCAGCAGACACACGCCCAGCCGCAGCAGGAAGAACTCCAGTTGCCGGTCGGGGTAGGAAAAATGGTCCAGCCCGACACCGGCCAGCACCAGAACGATCGAAGTGACGGCACCCGCCTTGCTGTACGACAGCCGGAAGTCCGAAAGCTGCTGCTGGTAGTGGGGGTTGGCTGCGTCCATGTGCCGCTCAGACCGCCTGCGCGGGGATGGCGGCCCCGATCGTGGCCTCGGCAAACAGGTTGACCCCGGTGGGGTCGGTGTACAGCTTGATCGGCGAGGCCACATCGGACATGACCGATTCCATCTGCGCCTCATTGCGGTAGATCAGGTGCCACTCCAGCAGGTGCTCCATGCCATAGCGCTCGGGGTTGTCCGAATGGACATTGGTCAGCAGCATCCGCGCACCAGGGTTGCAGCGAGAGAGGAAATAGCGGATCAGGCGCGAGCAGACCTTGTCTGACAGGTAGTCGAACAGGCCTGCACAGTAGATGTAGTCGAACCCGGCACCAACCACCGCTGCCGACTGGCGGGCGCCACGCTTGAGCAGGTCGTGCACGGACTCATGCACATAGGCCACGGACAGCTTCTGGCCGTGTGCCACCTCGGCCTCTTCAATGCGGCTGCGCGCGTAGTCCAGGGTTTCCCGGCTGAAGTCGACCAGGGTCACCTCCAGGCGCGACAAATCGGTGCCGGTGGCCAGCAGACGCTGGATTTCGGCGGCCGGCCCGCAACCGATGTTCAGGATCCGGACCACGGTGCCCTCTGCCTC
>SBFU01000321.1 GCA_006227785.1 Burkholderiales bacterium | reverse complement strand
GTCTTGATGTCCTTGGGCTCGACCGAGTTGTTCTTCTCGGCCCAGGCCTTGCTCATCATGCGAAGCTCGGTCAGCTGGTTGATCAGGACCGGATTGGGACCGCCGGTGATGATGTCGATCGTGTTGTCATTGACTTTCACCACCTTTGTGATGCCCTGGGTATAGACGGTGAAGTTGGAGGTCTTGGCCATGGCGCGCTGCAGCGAGAACACGGCATCGTCTGCGGTGAACGGGCTGCCGTCGTGAAACTTCACGCCGGTGCGCAAGGTCACCCGCAGTTGTGTGGGCGACACCTGGGTCCAGCCGGTGGCCAGCAGCGGCTCCGGCTTGAACGTGCGGCTGTTGTAGTAAACGAGCGATTCGTAGACCGAGGCGTGCACGCCGTTGGCCAGCGCGTTGTTCTGCGAGTGGATATCCCAGGTCGGGATGTCGCTGGCACTGGTCCACTTGAAGGTCTTGGCATGGGCCAGCCCCATACCCAGGGACAGGGCTGCGCCCAGCACCACGGCTCGCATCGTCAGGGTGTGATTCATTGCTTGACACCTGAAATAAAAATGAACATCTCTGCACTATGCAACAAATGTTCCTGCCCACCCCATCGGACTTACCCGGAGCACGGCCCGGCGCCGTCACCCAGGCGTCAGCCAAGGCAACGCGTCTTTGTCCAACCCACGCCGGGCGTGCACCGCGATGAAACCGTTCCTCCCCTTGTTGGGGCATGCCATTTCGGTCACCCGGAGCCATCATGATGGCCGGGCTGGCCAAGGGGATTCCCGTGCCATGCAGCCACAGGACCACTTGAACAGGGAATGGACACATGAGCACCTGCATCCGGACGATGACCTGCGCGTTGCTGCTGTGCCTCGGGCTTTCCATGGCGTGGGCCGCCGTGGATGTCAATCAGGCCAGCAGCGATGACCTGGAAAGCATCAAGGGCATCGGACCCAGCACCGCCCAACGCATCCTGCAGCAGCGACGAACTGCGCCATTCCAGGACTGGAGGGACTTCATCCTGCGCGTGCCCGGCATCGGGGACAAGCGGGCCGCTCGACTGTCAGAGCAGGGACTGAGGATTCGCGGACAGGCCTTCGACCCGTCGCATGTGCGTCCTGCCGCGATCAGCACACAGCCCATCGGCTATGCCCCCCGTAAACCGGCTCCGGCTGCACCTGCTCTGCGTGATCGATGAATCGAGCCGGGAACCCTCGCCAGCATGCCCTGGGCGAAAAAAAACCACCCGCGAAGCGGGTGGTTTTCTCAAGCGGTCTGATACGACGGAAGTCGATCAGAAGGTGTGCTTGATACCGACACCGAAGCGGCTCTTCACGCCTTCGTAGAAGTCGACAGCGTTGTCGTTGTCCTTGCGGAAGCCAGTGTAAACCGACGTGCGCTTCGACAGGGCGTAATTGGCGGCAACACCGAAGCTGCTGCCACGGACACCCAGGAACTTGGCGGAGGCATACCCGGCCGACACCGTCAGGGCATCAGACAGGGGCACGTCCACACCCAGCATCATGTCGGTAGCCGACTCGCTGATGCTATCGGCTTCGGCCTTGCCCACGGCGGCCAGCAGCTTGGCAGCGCCGAAGTCATAGGAACCGTTCAACACGGTGTAGGTTTCCGTGTCGGCGTTGTACTTGTTGATCTCGCGAGCCACCGAAACGAACAGGGGGCCGTTCTCGTATTTCAGGTGAAACGCCGTCACGCGCAGGTCGTCGGCAGACGCATCCTTGAAGCTGCTGCTGATGGCTGCACTGAAGCCACCGAATTCAGGGGTGGCGTAGTACACGCCGCGGCTCGGGTTGCCGGTGTAGCTGTTGTAGCTCACCCAGACGTTGGTGGGGGCCAGAACCGAGTCGAACACCGGGTTGACGGCACCAGCCACATCGTCATAGGCGTTCCAGGCCTTGCCCAGCTTGAGCTCACCGAAACCGCCGCTCAGCCCCACCCAAGCCTGACGATCGAAGCCTTCGCCCTTGAGCGAACCGTTGGTGATGTCGATGCCTTGCTCGAAATTGAAGTTGGCGCTCAGGCCACCACCCAGGTCCTCGCTGCCCTTGATACCCCAGCGGCTGGTGCTGACACCACCGGAGGTCATCTTGGCACTGACGCCGCTGTCTTTGTGGACAACGATGTCGGCGATACCGTACAGCGTGACGCTGGACTGGGCGGAAGCGGCCGTCACGACAGCCAGGGATGCCAGAGCAATCAGGGACTTTTTCATGTATTCACCTTATGAAAGTGGGGAAAAACGCTGTTCAGTTGCCGTCTGGTGGACGGGCCACTGACCTGTCAGTCAGTTTAGCGAGTCTTTGACCTCGACCCGGGCAAACCCTCGGTTTGAACCCCGGCAAATGCAAAAAAACAACGCTCGACCCACTCACCGCAACAACGAACCAAGTTAGACACAGCAATTTTCGAGCCAATAAATCCTAGCCAGCCCGCAGCTTTCGAGGACAAAAAAACCCGCTGCATTGCTGCAGCGGGTTTTGATCACTTTCGGATCAGCAGCTGGCCAAGCCAGCGCGTGATCAGAAGTTGTGGCGGATGCCCAGGCCGAAGTTGTTGATGGCTTCGGCGTTCTTGCCTTCGCCGTCACGCAGGAAAGCGCCGTAGGCGAAGGTGCGCTTGCTCAGCGGGTACTTCACTTCGAACAGCACGTTGGTGTCCTTGGCTTCGGTGTCGCGGGCGATGTCCAGCACCAGGCTGACCGGGCCAGCGTTCATGCCGCCACCGATGGCGAAGCCCTTGGCGTCACCAGCGGGATCGATGATGGCACCGGCCACGCGGAACGCGCCGAAGTTGTAGTTGGCACCGACGTGGATGTTCTTCTCGGCGTTTTGCACCTTGTTGTAGCCCAGGGCCACAGCCAGGGGGCCGTTCTTGTAGATGGCGTTCAGGTCAACCTTGGCGTTCTCGCCGCCGTTGTTGCCCTTCAGGATGTAGCCCAGAGTGGCCGAGAAACCGCCCATGTTGGGGGTGGTGTAGGCGATCTGGCTGCTGTTGCGGATGCCACCCAGCACGGCGCCGAACTGGCCGACCACGGCGGAGTAGTTGGCGGTGCCGGTCAGTTCCCAGGCAGCGGCAGCGAAGAACGAGGGGTTCAGGGTACGGCCCAGACGCAGTTCACCGAAACCACCGGACAGGTTCATCCAGGCAGCGCGGGAGAAGTAGTTGCCACCGCTCTGGTTGACGGAACCGTCGTTCAGGCTCAGACCGGCTTCGTAGTTGAAGCCAGCCTTCAGGCCACCACCGAGGTCTTCGGTGCCACGGATGCCCCAGCGGCTGGAACCGTTGTTCATGCCGCCCGAGCTGCTCAGGGTGGCGGAAGAACCGGTGGACTTGACCAGAGCGGCGTCAGCCACGCCGTACAGGGTCACGGAAGACTGGGCAAAGGCGACGCCAGTGGCAGCCACGGCGGCCAGAGCAATCAGGGTCTTTTTCATTGAGAGTTTCTCCAAGGTTGAAAAAAGGGCCGCGGGTCTGTCGCCCCCGAGCCAACCTCCGTTGTTGGAAGTTGATGCTATTGCACCAGATGGAGATGACAGATGCAAAGCTTTCGACCATTGGGCGGGCGATTTGTGGTGCATGGACAACAGCGGCACGCACCGCATGCACCATCGAGGTGCCCGACCACATCCAGGTGCCACCCGGAGCCCGAAGGGCATGGACGCCCACGCGCAGGCACAATCCTGACCAGCGGCCGGGAGCATCGTCCTGGCCGACCGCACACCCGAAGGAGATCAGACATGGATGCCTTGCTGGTGGCCGCCGATTCGGCCCTGCGAACCCTTTTTGTGCCTCCGCGCGCCTCGCGGGCCTGTCCGACCCTGCCCGAGACGCCCATGCCCGATGCCCTGCAGGAGTCCGAGCAGGCGCTCTCTGGTGCGTTGATGCGGGTCAACCATGTGGGTGAGGTCTGTGCCCAGGCGCTCTACACCGCCCAGGCGCTGGCGGCGCGCAGCGGACGACGGCCGAACGAGCCGCTGGCCCGCCAGCTGGAGGCGGCCGGTCAGGAAGAGACCGACCACCTGGCCTGGACGGCCGAGCGGCTGCGCGAGCTGGGCGCCCGCCCGTCCCTGCTGAACCCGATCTGGTATGCGGGGGCCTTCGGGCTGGGATTGTTGGCCGGTCGGTTGGGGCCCGGCGTCAGCCTGGGTTTTGTGGTGGAAACCGAGCGCCAGGTGGAGGCCCACCTGGCCAGCCACATGGAACGCCTGCCGGCAGGGGACCAGGCGTCACGGGCCATCGTTGCCCAGATGAAGGCGGATGAGGCCCGGCATGCACGCGAGGCCCAGCACGCCGGCGCCACGGAACTGCCCGCGCCGGTGAAGCTGCTGATGCGTGGTGCGGCCAAGGTCATGACCACGGTGGCGCACCGGATCTGACGCCTGTTTCGTGAATTCCCGCCTGCGCGGGAATGACGGCCTTGTTTGCTCCAGCTCAGGCGGCTGGCCTGCACTCAAGCTTCAATCAGTTCGAATCCGGTGGTGATCTCGGCCGTCTTGCCCAGCATGATGCTGGCCGAACAGTATTTTTCGTGGCTCATGGCGATGGCGCGCTCGACCGCGGCCGCCGGAATGCCCTTGCCCGTGACGGTGAACTGCATGTGAATGCGGGTAAAGACCTTGGGATCGGTCTCGGCCCGCTCGGATGTGAGCTTGACGCTGCAGCCCCGGACATCGTGGCGTCCGCGGCGAAGGATGAGCACCACATCGTAGGCGGTGCATCCGCCGGTGCCGGCCAGCACGGTTTCCATCGGCCGGGGGGCCAGGTTGGCACCGCCGTTTTCGGGCCTGTTGGCGTCAGGCGCACCATCCATGGTCAGCACATGGCCGCTGCCGGTTTCGGCCACAAAGCCCATGGCGGAGCGGGTGCCGGCGGCGCCGGTCCAGGTGACGGTGCATTCCATGGCGGGTATCTGGTGTGTGAAAAAGTGGACAGACTTGGATCAAGCTCTCTAATCAGGAGCGCAAGGGCCTGATGGCTTGTTGCATTGCAGCATGGCGGCGCTATACTCGCGTCATTGTATTGAAGGTTGTCTCCTCTGCCCTCCACGGGTGGATTCAGGCCCGGACCGGCACCGCCGTCCGGGCCTTTTTTTGCCTTCGGACAAGCCCGATATGATGCGGTGCAACCGCTGCACTGCCTCAAACGGGTTCGGCGGACCAGGAAATACCGAGATGCCGAACCGAAAGCCCCCCCCTGCACCTGCTTCCGTGGTCACCGACCTGACCCCGGCTGACTACCTGAAAAAGATACTGACAGCGCGGGTGTACGACGTGGCGGTGGAGTCGCCGCTGGAGCCGGCCCGCAACCTCAGTCGGCGCCTGCACAACAAGGTGCTGCTCAAGCGGGAAGACCAGCAACCGGTCTTCAGCTTCAAGCTGCGTGGTGCCTACAACAAGATGGCGCACCTGTCAGCCGAACAGCTGGCCAAGGGCGTGATCTGTGCCTCGGCCGGCAACCACGCCCAGGGTGTGGCACTGGGCGCACACAAGCTGGGCACACGGGCGGTCATCGTCATGCCAACCACCACGCCGCAGGTCAAGGTCGATGCCGTGCGGGCGCTCGGTGGCGATGTCGTGCTGCATGGCGACAGTTATTCGGATGCCTACGGCCATGCCGTGGCCCTGCAGAAGGCCCAGGGGCTGACCTTTGTCCACCCCTTCGATGACCCCGACGTGATCGCCGGTCAGGGCACGATCGCGATGGAGATGCTGCGCCAGTTGCAGAGCCTGGGTTCGGACCGGCTGGATGCGGTGTTCGTGGCCATTGGCGGCGGCGGGCTGATTGCCGGGGTGGCCAACTACATCAAGGCTTTGCGGCCGGACATCAAGGTGATCGGGGTGCAAACCCGTGATTCGGATGCCATGTTGCGCTCGGTGCAGGCCGGCGAGCGGGTGTCTCTGGGTGATGTGGGGCTGTTCGCCGATGGCACGGCGGTCAAGCTGGTGGGCGAGGAAACCTTCCGCATCGCACAAGGCCTGGTGGACGAGTTCATCGTGGTCGACACGGATGCCGTGTGTGCTGCCATCAAGGATGTGTTTGTCGACACGCGGAGCATCGTGGAGCCCTCCGGTGCCATGGCCGTGGCCGCCATGAAGCAGTATGTGGCGAAGAACCGGACCCGGGGCGAGACCTATGCGGCCATCCTGTGCGGCGCCAACATGAATTTCGACCGGCTGCGCTTCGTGGCCGAACGCGCCGAGGTGGGCGAGGAGCGTGAAGCGCTGTTTGCGGTCACCATTCCGGAGGAGCGCGGCAGCTTCCGTCGCTTCTGCGAGCTGATCGGCGACCTGCCGGGTCCGGCGCGCAACGTCACCGAGTTCAACTACCGCATCCACGACGGCAGCAAAGCCCACGTGTTCGTGGGTCTGACCACCTCGGCCAGGGGCGAGTCCACCCGGATTGCCGCCACACTGGGCAAGCACGGCTTCGATACGCTGGACCTGACCCACGACGACCTGGCCAAGGAGCACATCCGTCACATGGTCGGTGGTCATTCACCGCTGGCGCACGATGAGCGACTGCTGCGCTTTGTGTTCCCCGAGCGCCCGGGTGCGCTGCTGAAGTTTCTGAGCCTGATGCGTCCCGGCTGGAACATCAGCCTGTTCCATTACAGGAACCAGGGTGCCGACTACGGACGCATTCTGGTCGGCCTGCAAGTGCCGCCCAAGGATGACCGGGCCTTCGCCCGCTTTCTCGACACGCTGGGCTACCCTTACGTCGAGGAAACAGCGAACCCCGTCTACAGGCTGTTCCTGCAAAGCTGAATCCACCCCATGAACTCATCCACCGACAGCGCCCGGATCGACACACGGCAGACGATGCAGGCGCCTGCGCTGTCGCTGCCTGAGATCGTGCCCACCACCCTGCCCGCACTGGATGAGCGGGTGACCGGTCTGCTGGCGGAGCCGACCTACCCGCGTCATGCGCTGGGCCGGATTGAGACCTTGCTGCAGCAGCTGGTGCGGATCCAGTGCACGGATCCTGCCTGCTTTGATGGTCTCTCCCTGGATCGGCCGCAGGTGCTGGTCTTCGCTGCCGACCATGGCATCGTGGACGAAGGGGTTTCTGCCTTTTCACAGGACGTCAGCCGCCAGCGGGTGGAGGAGGTGCTGCGTGGTCAGGCCCCCCTGAACACGCTGACCAGGCTGCACGGTTTTGACCTGACGGTCGTGGACGCGGGTCTGGCCCAGCAGTTGCTGCCCCCGGCGGACGCCGAAGACAGCGTGGCTCTGTTGTCGCGCAAGATCGGCCATGGAACGCGCAACATGGTGCTCAGCCCCGCGATGTCCTTGCGGCAGGCGATCTCGGCCTTGCAGGCGGGAATGGATGTGGTTCGCCACCTGCCGGGCCGGGTGGTGGCGCTGGGCGATATCGGCGTCGGCAGCACCGCTTGTGCGGCCTTGCTGCTGTCGCGCCTGTGTGGTGTGCCGCTACCCGATGCCTGTGGCCGAGACCAGGAGTCCGCCGGCGTGGACAGCCTGCGCCGGCAGCACCGCCTGGAAAAGCTCCAGGCCGCAGCCGCACGGCACCGCAAGGCGGTGACGCCACTGGAAGCGCTGGCGGCGATGGGTGGTTTCGAGATTGCCATGCAGGCAGGGGCCATTCTGCAGGCGGCCAGCGAGCGACGGATTGTGCTGGTCGACGGCTTTGTGGCGGGCGCCGCCGCGCTGGTGGCTCGCGGCCTGTGCCCGGCCGTGGCGGACTATCTGGTGTTTGGCCACCGCTCGACCGAGCCAGGGCATCGGCTGTTGCTGATCCACATGCAGGCGCAGCCTCTGCTGGACATGGAATTGCGCGTGGGGCAAGGGGCGGGTGCCTTGATGGCCTGGCCGTTGCTGCAGGCTGCCCAGGCCCTGCTGGCCCGGCAGATGCCAGACACCTGAGTCCGTCGCTGGTCAGGAGCCTGGCGGACCACCGTCGGCGGGCAACACAGGCGTGCCATCGCCACCTCGCAGCATCGGCATGGAAGGCACCAGATCGGGCGAGGCGCCCGGCGACTGCGGCGGTGGGGTGTAGACCGGCACTGCAGGTGGAGGCGTGTAGGAAGGCACTGGCGGCCGGCTGGCCGGCGGCACTTCGGACTCTTCGGGCACCACCAGTTCCACGGTCATCGGACCGTCCAATGACGGGCCCAGCCTGGCCACCTTGCGATCGACGGACTGAAGCACCAGTCCGCCCTCGATCTGGGCACCGACGGGATAGGGGCGCGGCGGCTCCCCATCGATGGCGATCAGCGCTGCACCGCGCTGTGCCCGGTCAGCGACCACGCCCAACAAGGTGTAACGCAAAGAAACTGGCGCAACATCGCTGTTGTCGATGGCGATGGTCTCCGCGTCGGGATGGCCCAGCGAGCGGGCCACCGCGATCGGGTCAACCGCTGGCAGTGGCATCGGGGAAGCGGACACGGCCTGGAGATCGGAGCGCCCCAGCACCTGAAGCACCCAATAACCGGCCGTCAGGCCTGCCACCAGCCAGAGCACGCCGGCCGCCACCACGGGCCAGCGGCGATCGTCGTGGGTGAGGACGAAGCGGCTGTCACCCTGCAGAACCGAATGGCTGAAGGTCGACGTCTTGCTCATCTGCGCATTATGATCCAGCCCTGCCCTGGCGTCGCAAGTGACGCCGGGGTTTCACCACCCTGAGAGCCTGCACCTGATGAACCGGATTGCCCTGTCTCGCCCTGACCAACGACCTGCCGACACCGACACCCGCAGGGTGGCGAGGCGCCTGGCGCGGGGGTTCACACTCATCGAGCTGATGGTGGTGCTGGTGATCATCGGCATCCTGGCCGCCCTGATCGTGCCCAATGTGCTCGACCGCGCCGACGACGCCCGGGTGACGGCGGCCCGCACCGATGTGAACAACATCATGCAGGCGCTCAAGCTGTACCGGCTGGACAACCAGCGCTACCCCACCGGAGAACAGGGCCTGAATGCGCTGATGGCCCGACCTGCTGCCTCACCTGTGCCACCCAACTGGCGACCCTACCTCGAAAAACTGCCATCGGATCCGTGGGGGCGGCCATACCAGTACCTCAATCCCGGTGTGCACGGCGAGGTCGATGTGCTGTCGCTGGGCGCTGATGGCCAGCCCGGTGGTGAGGGCCGTGACGCCGACATCGGCAGCTGGCAATAAACATGTCATGGGCATGCCGCGGTGCGGCTCCTGCCTCCGCTGGGCGGTGGTGGGGCCGGCCGTGGCCCGTCCGTTGGGGGCGACCAACACCCTCGTCAGCGACCGGCTTCGCCCCCTCGTCCGGCCGTGGGTTCACCCTGCTGGAGCTGCTGGTGGTGATGTCCATCGTGGCCCTTGCCACGGCAGGTGCCACCCTGGCCCTGCGCGACAGCAACGCAACCCAGCTTGAGCGGGAAGGCCTGCGACTGGCTGCCCTGCTGGATGCCGCGCGGGCGCAGTCCCGCACCACCGGGATACCGGTGAGTTGGCGCCCCACCGCCCAGGGCTTCGAGTTCCAGGGCCTGAGGCCACCGGCCGAAGGAGGCCCACCTTCCGGGCTCCACACGGCCGGTCGCGCCTGGCTTGACAGTCAGACCCTGGCCAGAATCGTGCGGCCTGCCGATGCGGCCAGTCTGGTGCTGGGACCTGAACCCCTGATTCCTGTGCAGCGACTGGAGCTCTCGCTCGGTGAGCGCCGGCTGCAACTGGAGACCGATGGCCTGGGACCGTTCCGGGTGGTACCAGGGGAGGCCAGCCCATGAGGCGCTCCCTTGGATTCACGCTGATCGAGGTTCTGGTGGCCCTGGCAGTGGTGGCCGTGGCACTGACCACCGGGCTGCAGGCGACAGGCGCACTGACCCGCCAGGCCCAGCGACAGACCGACCAGTGGCTGGCCGAACTGTGTGCGGACAACGAACTGACCCGCCTGCGGCTGGCACGGCAGTTGCCTGCAGTGGGAGACACCGTGGTCAACTGCGCGCAGGCAGGCCGCAACCTGCAGGTCCGCCTGGGCGTCTCCCCCACACCCAACCCGAACTTCCGGCGCGTCGACGCCGTGGTCGAGGGAACCGTGGACGGCCAGCTTGTGCGCTTGCTGTCGATTTCGACCGTGCAGGGGAGGTTCTGACCATGCGGCGCAGTCGTGGCCAGCCAGAACGGTCGATCGCGGGCTTCACGCTGATCGAACTGCTGGTGGCCATTGTGGTGATGTCGATGCTCGCCCTGCTGAGTTGGCGCTCGATCGACGGCATGGTCCGCACCCAGGCGCTGACCCAGGAACGGGCCGACACGCTGCTGCGCATGCAGGCCGCGCTGGGCCAATGGGTGGCCGATCTGGATGCCGTGGTCGATACCAAGGAACTGCGGCCGCTGGCTTTTGACGGCAACATGCTGCGCATGACCCGGCGCGATGCGACCGAAACCGGACTGGTCAGCCCCGGCATCAGGGTGGTGGCATGGACAAGGCTGACCGGTGTGGCAGCCGAACAGGTGGGCCCGGGCAGTGGTCAATGGGTCCGCTGGCAGTCGGCCCCTGTGCGCCGGCGCGACGAGCTGGCGCGTGCCTGGCAGCGTGCCGAGCAATGGCGGGCTGGCGGTGGCCAGGCGCCTTCGGCCGAGTCGGGTGACAGCCGGGTGGTGCTGATTGGCGTCGAACAGTGGCAATTGTTCTTCCACCGCGGCCAGACCTGGGGCAATCCGCTGTCGGCGGTGGGCAACGAAGGCGAGCAGCCGGCGGCCAGCTCGCAGGACATACCCAACGGGGTGCGTCTGGTGCTCGAACTGCCCGTCCATGCCGGCCTGTCAGGCTCGGTGGTCCGCGACTGGGTGCGTCCCACACTGGAGGCGGGTCTGTGATCATCATCCCATCCGCTGCCCGGCAAAAAGGCGCGGCCCTGCTGCTGGCGATGCTGACCGTCACCCTGGTGGCGTCCCTGGCGGCCGCCGCCCTGTGGCAGCAATGGCGGGCCACCGAAATCGA
>SBFU01000308.1 GCA_006227785.1 Burkholderiales bacterium | reverse complement strand
GGAATCAGGTGGATGTGCAGGTGCGGCACGGTCTGGCCGGCCGCTGGGCCGTCGTTGATGCCGATGTTGTAGCCGTCTGGCTTCGGCTGGCTGTTCTGCAGCTCTTCGCGGGCCTGGTCCAGCAGCGCCAGCAGGCCAGCGCGTTCCTCGGGTGTCAGCTCGAAAAACGAGCCCATGTGCCGGCGCGGAATGATGAGGGTGTGACCGGGTGACACCGGGTAGGCATCGCGCACGATGAGGCCGTGTGCGTTGCTGCCCGCCACGCGCTCAGGTGGAAGATGGCAGAAAGGGCAGGGCTTCGGGGTGCTCACAGCGCGATGACTATAGCGTGCGCGCACACCTCAGGAGTCTCTGGCAGGCCTGCCCGATGTCTTCTTTGCGCACCAGTCCCACACCCAGCACCAGTCCTTGCCGGACGGTGCCGTGGCAGAGCGTGGAAAGGGGCAGTGCCACCACATCGGCCTTGAGCAGCCGCCTTGCCAGCTCGGTGTCTGGCGCCTTGCCCGTCCAGCCCACGCACATCTGAAGGCCGCCCAAGGGCGTGGGCACTTCCAGTCTCGGCTCGTGCGCCTGCAGCAGGGTTTGCGCCAGCAGCCGGATTCGCTCACCCGCCTCGGCGGTGACGCGTCTGAGGTGGCGGTGAAAACCGCCTCCTGAGATGAAGTCGGCCATGGCCAGTTGAAGGTGCACCGGCACCGCGTATCCGTTGACGGTGGCGATGGTCTCGACCAGCGCGCGCCAGCGGGGCGGCACCACCATGTAGGCCATGCGCAAACCTGGCGCCAGGGTCTTGGAGAAGGTGCCCACATAGGCCACACAACCCTGGCTGTCCAGGCCCTGCAGGCTCGCAATGGGTCGGCCATGGTACTGGTACTCGCTGTCGTAGTCGTCCTCTATCACCAGGGCCCCTGCGCGGGCCGCTTGGTCAAGCAGCGCCAGCCGCCGGGGCAGGGGCATGGTCACCCCTGTGGGAAACTGGTGCGAAGGTGTGGTGTAGATGAGTTTGGGGGCTGTGGTCTCGCCGCTGTCCAGTGTCATCCCGCCCTGGTCCACAGGCTTCGCCATGATGTGCGCCCCGCGGCCGCGCAACACCGAACGGATGCCCGGATACCCAGGGTCCTCCACCCATGCGATGTCACCCGGGCGAAGGCTGGCGTCGGCCAGGATCGCGAACGCGGCCTGTGCAGTCGGGACGATGATGACCTGCTCCGGTGTGGCCTGAACGCCGCGCATCTGACGCAGGTGCACCAGCAGCGCTTCCCGCAGTGCCGGCAGTCCGCACTGGTGCGCATAGCTGAGGTCGTGGCTGATGGGGTGCCGGCAGCGCCTGGCCACGAGGGTGGCCCACTCGGCGCTGGGAAAGCCCTGCAAGTCAGGCAGCCCGGCTCGAAAGGCCTTCGTCGTGACCGGCGTCGGCGGGTCGTCCAGCACCCAGCGCTCCGAGTGCAAGGGCGGCGCCGACGCCGGTGCTGTCCGGGTGTCACTGTCGGTATCGATCACGGCCACACGCGTGCAAGCGCCTTGGCGGGTCTCCAGGTAGCCTTCCATGGCCAGTTGCTCGACAACTTCGACGATGGAGCTTCGACCGATCCCGGTGGCTCTGGCCAATGTCCTGGTGCTCGGAAGGCGGGTACCGCCCACCAGGCGACCGCTCAGGATAGCCATTCGCATGGCTCGTGTGAGGTGCAGCACCACGGACTGACGGCCACGTGGTTCGCTGGCCAGTTCGATGAGGATGTCTAGGGCAAGGGCAGAGGTCTTGTTCATGGCTCGCGAGGCGACTGGCGGCATCGGCGGTGGCCGCGCTCAACACATGTCACATGACGTCCTCACCCCGAGGCACGGGGTGAAGCTTCCGTTGGTCTATGCGGTCAAGCTTGCTCATGGACGCTCACTTCAGGCGGAATGACTGGCAGAACGAACGATGGGCCGGCCACGGAGCACGGCCCGGGCTCCATTCTCGGCACAGGCCATTTGAATGCCGCACGCGTTTTGCTCTGGCGAGCCGGATGGCTCAACTGGTTTGCCAATTATCTGACTACTGGTCCTTTAGAAAAAACCAATTTTTTCTGACCATAGCGCTCCTTGCCACTGGAGTTCTGTCATGCCACACACACAAGTCATTGAGATTGACGCCCGAAGCCCCGAGCTGGGTGCGGCCTCCGAGTTGTTCGACCGTTACCGCAGTTTCTACGGCAAGCCCACCAACCTGGGCCTGGCGGGCCATTACCTGCGTGAGCGATTGGCAGCGAACGAATCCACCGTTCTGCTGGCCCGGCTGGAAGACCGGTGGGTGGGGTTCTGCCAGGTTTACCGGGGATTCAGTTCCATTTCCTGCGCCCGTACCGCCATCCTCAACGACCTGTATGTGGACCCAGACCACCGCAGCGTCGGAGTGGGGCGGGCATTGATTGCCCACGTGATTGCGATGTGCAGGCAGGCTGGCGTGGCCCTTGTGATGCTGGAAACCGCAGAAACCAACTCGCGGGCACAAGCCCTCTACGAAGAACTGGGCTTTGAGCGCTCCCGGGGCTTTGTGGGGTACTCGCTGTGCCTGTGCCCGACATGAGCCTGTCTGCAAAGAGGTCTGGCGACATGAATGAGGTGATTGAACCCCATGGTGCGGCATGGAAGCGCGCGGGCCCGCTGGTGGGTGCTGGCCTGCTGGGCGTGGCTTCGCTTGTCCTGCAACCCGTCCCGCAAGCCGTACTGCCGGCGCAACCAGAACCGGTTGCGATGCCTTTGTGGGCGCTCAAAGTCCTTGCGTTGGTGACCCCGACGGTTCTGTTGGTGGTGGCCGCACTGGTCGGCGTGCTCGTTGCACACCGGGTGGGCCTGCGAAGCCTGCTGGCAGGCACGGCCCAACCCGAGGAAGGCAACCGCGGCTGGTGGCCGGCGGCGGCGGCCGGTCTGGCAACGGGCGCCCTGCTGGTCGGCCTGGATGCGCTGCTGGCGCCCTGGCTGGGCGGGTCATGGCAGGCGTTTCTGTCGCAGGCCTCGCGCGCGGATGCCAGCGCGTTGCTGATGGGCGTGCTGTACGGCGGCATCACCGAAGAGATCCTGATGCGCTGGGGATTGATGGGTGCTCTGGCATGGGCCCTGTGGAGCCTGGGTGGCCAGCGGCATCTGGGTGCCTCGCTTGTGCTGGCCGCCTTGGTCACCGCGGTGGTGTTCGGTCTGGCCCACCTGCCGGTGCTTCAGGCCCAGCTGGAGCTGAGTGCCGGCATGGTCTGGCGCACCTTGTGCCTGAACGGCCTGGCCGCTTTGGTTTACGCATGGGTGTTCTGGCGCCATCACCTGGAGGCCGCCATGCTCAGTCACGCCTGTTCGCATCTGGCCATGGGGGCGATATGGGCGCTGACATGAGCATGGCCGGACAACCGGCGCCGCAGCGACAGGTCTTTCTCGACCGGCTGAGAGCGCTGCTGACCGTGCTGGTGGTTGTCCACCACGCAGCCATCACCTACGGCGCGGCAGGGGACTGGTTCTACCGGGAGCGTGCCGTCGACGGCTCGCCGGCCAGCCTGCTGCTGACCTTCGTCTGCGCGGTGAACCAGGCGTTCTTCATGGGCATGTTCTTCTTGCTGGCCGGGTACTTCACACCGGGCGCCTTGCAGCGCAAGGGACCCGGTCGTTTTCTGCGGGAGCGGCTGGTGCGCCTGGGTGTACCCGTGCTGGTGTTCGGATGTCTCCTGGGGCCGCTGACCGTGCAGCTCGCCCGTGGGGTCGATGTGGCGCAGCTGCAGTGGCACTTCTTTCCGGCGCAGGGCTGGAACTTCGTGATGGGACCGCTCTGGTTCTGCTGGGCCCTGCTGCTGTTCTCTGTCGCCTTCGTGGGACTCGAACTCGCCCGGGTCCGTGTCTGGCTGGATGCCGTCCCTGGGACTGCCACATGGATAGGGAGTGCGGTCGGCGTCGGACTGGCGGCCTTTGTTGTCCGACTGGTGTTTCCCGTCGGAGACAACGTTGTGGGGCTGCAGCTGGGCTACTTCGTGTCCTATGTCTTCCTGTTTGCCATGGGTTGCATGGCGGCGCGACATCGGCTGCTGGAACGCGT
>SBFU01000185.1 GCA_006227785.1 Burkholderiales bacterium | reverse complement strand
TCCACGCGGGCGCCACCGGTCTGCAAGGTGGCCAGCGTGGCTCGCCGCCAAGGCTCCAGAACGGCGGCAGCCTGAGCCGCGTCAGGAAGGCGCACCCAGGCCACGGCAAAGGTCAGCCCCCCCGCCCGGCAGCTGTGCATATGCAGTTGCTGAAGACCCTCACCCAGGGGTACGTCGCGCTCGGCTCGGTCCGGCTTGCAGGGCATCACCGCCTTGAGCTCGATCGCGTCGTCGCGCAGCTCGCGCCAATTGAAGGTGGGACTGCAAGCGGCCAGCAGCAAGGCCAGAAAGACCCAGGACAGGAACGGGTAAGCAGTGCGCATGAACAGACAGCTGGACAGGGTGACCACCCGGGCGACAGCCGGGCGCCTCCGGCTCGCGCACAATGGCGGCATGAACGCTCTGGATGGTATCCGCATACTTGATCTCTCGCGCGTGCTGGCCGGCCCCTGGTGCACGCAGACCCTGGCCGACCTCGGCGCCGACGTGGTGAAGGTCGAGCGTCCAAAGGGAGCCTCTCACCCTGGAGGTGACGACACGCGCGGCTGGGGCCCCCCTTTTCTGAAGGATCGCGATGGGCGTGACACGGCCGAGGCGGCCTATTACCTGGGTGCCAACCGCAACAAGCGCTCGATCACCTGCGATATCGCGCATCCCGATGGCCAGGCGCTGATCCGCGAACTGGTCGCCCATGCCGACGTCTTCGTCGAGAACTACAAGGTGGGGGACATGGCGCGCTACGGACTTGATTTCCCGCGCCTGGTCGCCATCAACCCCAAGCTGGTCTACTGCTCCGTCACCGGGTTTGGCCAGACCGGTCCGTACAAGGACCGGGCTGGCTATGACTTCGCCATCCAGGCCATGGGCGGCCTGATGAGCGTGACCGGCGAGCGCGACGATCTGCCCGGTGGTGGTCCGCAAAAGGTGGGGGTGGCCGTGGCGGACCTGTTCACGGGCCTGTATGCGACGGTGGCCATCCAGGCGGCGCTGCGTCATGCCGAACGGACCGGTCAGGGGCAGCACATCGACATGGCGCTGCTTGACACGCAGGTGGCCATGCTGGCCAACCTGGGGGCCAATTACCTCGTGCGTGGCCGGGACGACGGCAAGGTGCCCGGACGCGCGGGCAATGCCCACATCAACATCGTGCCCTATCAGGTCTTCGAAGTGGCCCCGGATGCGGCGGGACATGCCCAGCACATCATCCTGGCGGTCGGCAACGACAGCCAGTTCGCCAAGTTCTGCGAGGTGGCGGGACGACCGGAACTGGCCCGTGACGAACGCTTTGCGCTCAACCAGAACCGGGTGCGCCACCGCGATGTCCTGGTGCCCATGCTGGAGCAGATCCTGCTCACGAGACACAAAGCCGACTGGCTGGCTGCGCTGGAGGCCGCCAAGGTGCCGTGTGGTCCCATCAACAATCTCGCCGAAGTGTTCGAGGACCCGCAGGTGCAGCACCGGGCCATGGTCCACCGCTGGAACCACCCGATGGCCGATGCGGTCGACCTGGTCGCCAGCCCGATGAAACTCAGCCTCACCCCCGTCCGGTGCGACCTGCCTCCCCCGACCCTGGGCCAGCACACACAAGAGGTGCTGGCCGACTGGCTGGGGTTGCCACCAGCGGCATGCCAGGAGCGCTTGTCGGCGCTGCAGGCTCAGGGTATCGTTTGATCTTTGACCCTGCCAGGAGTCCGAACCGGCATGAACACCACAGCCCCTGTGCGCCACCGCGCGCTGCCCTCCACCGCGTCACTGAAGGCATCGGCCATCAACGCGTCCCGGCAGGGTCAGCCTCTGGTGGTGATGACCACCCTGGATGGCTGCCCTTACTGTGACCTGGTGCGACAGTACCTGGTGCCGATGCAGATGCAGGGACTGGTGCATGCGGTGCAGCTGGACATCCGGGACAGCCAGTCCCGTCTGGAAGATTTTCAGGGCCGCAGCAGCACGCCGGCCGAGCAGGCCAAGCTGTTCAAGGCCCGCTTTGCGCCCACGGTGCTGTTCCTGGGGCCTCAAGGTGACGAGCTGGCCGAGCGGCTGGTGGGCATGGCAGTGCCTGACCTGTACGGTGGCTACCTGGAGGTCCGGCTCGAGGAAAGCCGCGCCCGGCTGAAGAAGAACTGAGCCGGATGCCGAACTTTCATTCGCTCCCGGAATCAATTCTCCCAAAGGCGCCGTCGGGTGCATCCGTTTCACCATGAAAAAGCCCATCTCGAATTCAATTGCCCGGCGCAGTCTGCTGGTGGCTGCCGGCGGTCTGGCGGCCTCCTCGGCTCTGGGCCTCGCGGGTTGCGCCGGTGCGCAAGCCGCACCGGACTCCACTTTTGTGCTGCTGGACGGTTCCACCACCACGACCGGAGACCTGCGCGGCAAGGTGACCCTGGTCAATTTCTGGGCGACCACCTGCGTGTCCTGCGTCAAGGAGATGCCCATGCTGGCCTCCACCTACACCAAGTACCGCGACCAGGGTTACGAGACGATTGCGGTGGCCATGAGCTACGACCCGCCAGCGTGGGTGCTCAATTTTGCGCAGACCCGTCAGTTGCCGTTCAAGGTGGCGCTGGACAACACCGGTCAGATCGCCCAGGCATGGGGGGATGTCCAGCTCACGCCCACCACCTATCTGGTCGACAAGCAGGGGCGCATTGTCAAGCGCTACGTGGGCGAGCCCGAAATCGAGGCGCTGCACCAGCTGATCGAAAAACTGCTGGCGCAGGCCTGACAGCGGCGTGGCTCAGTTGCTGCGGTAGGCGTCGTGGCACGCCTTGCAGCTCTGGGCGGCTCCACCAAAGGCAGCCTTGACGGCATCCAGGCTGCCCGTCTTGGCTGCCTGGTTCAGTTTGGCCACCTCGGTCTGCATGGTCTTGGCAGCCTCATCGAACTTCGCTTTTTCGGTCCAGATTTCCGCCTTGGCGCGCGTATCCCCTTTGTCGGTGCCAGGGCCAAAGCCCTCCCAGGGCAGCTTGCTCATGGACTCCACCACCGCCGCGCTGTTGGCGGCAACGGTGGCGTCAAACGGCACCCGACCATTGGCCATGGCCCCGATGCGGGAGAAGTGGCTGCCGAGCACCGTCAGTGCAGCCTTGCGGTACTTGATGGCGTCTTCGGGCTTCTGAAACTGTGCCATGGCCGGCGAAGACAGCAGGCAGGCGGTAACGAGGGCAGCAGCACAAGCATGGATCTTCATGGGGTCTCCTGGGGATGGATGTTGGTCTGGCTCAGTCAGCCGGGTCGATGCGTCCCGACTGTGGCACAGTCTACGTGGACAGTCTGTGTCCGTTGGTGACCGCGGTCACCAAGCCCCACGGCCGCTTCAGGCTATCGTCTGCGCAACTAGGAAGCCCTGCCATGAGCCCTGTCCGCATCTGGGATCTGCCCACCCGCCTGTTTCATTGGGCGCTTGCACTCTGTGTCGTCGGCCTGATCGTGACAGGGAATGTCGGTGGTTCATGGATGAACTGGCACCTGAGGTTTGGCTATGCGGTGCTGACCCTGCTGCTGTTCCGGGTGGTGTGGGGTTTTGCCGGCGGGCACTGGTCGCGGTTTGGCGCCTTTCTGTACGGTCCAGCTGCCGTGTTGCGCTACCTGCGCGGCCAGTCATTGCCCCACGAGCGGGCCGGTCACAATCCCCTCGGAGCATTTTCGGTGTTCGGATTGCTGGCGGTGCTTGCGGTGCAGGTGGGAACTGGGCTGGTCAGTGACGACGAAATCGCCTTCTTCGGGCCGCTGGTGGGGCTGGTCAGCAATGACACGGTCAGCGCAGCCACCGGCTACCACAAGGAGGTGGGCAAGCTGTTGGTCCTGGCGCTGGTGGTATTGCACCTGGGCGCCATTGCCTTCTACCGGCTGTTCAAGGGAGAGCGCCTGGTGGGGCCGATGATCCATGGCGACAAGCGGCTGCCGCATGATCTGCCCGAATCCCGTGATGACCTGCGTACCCGTCTGAGCGCGCTGGTGGTCCTGCTGATCTGCGCGGGTGTGGTCTACGGAATCGTCAGCCTGGGCGCCACGGGTTTCTGACAGTGGGCGTGGCGTCATTCCGGTTTTCGGCTTGGTTTAG
>SBFU01000298.1 GCA_006227785.1 Burkholderiales bacterium | reverse complement strand
CGATGGACAAGGCCAAGCTGGACAAGCTCAAGCGCCACATCCGCGAAGAGAAGCAGTCGCTCAAGGGCAGCGATGTGGGCCGGCGCAGCTACCTGCTGGGCGACTTTCATGTGTGCCTGGCCGAGTGCCTGGGCAACCAGCTGCTGGCCGATACGCTGCGCGACTTCACCGCCCGCACCACGCTGATTGCCATGCTCTACCAGAGCACGCACGACGCGGCGCATTCGTGCCAGGAGCATGTGGAGATCGTGCAGGCGCTGGAGGCCGGCGACACCGCCCGGGCCGAGGCGCTGATGGCGCAGCACATCGGCCACGTGCAGCAGGCCTTGCGGCTGGACACCGCCGCCACCGACCCGCTGGCCGAGTTGCGCGCGGCGCTGGCCCCGGTGGCCGCGCCCGGCCGCACACGCACACCCCGTCGGCGCCTGGCCACAGGTGCCAACGCCGACGACCCGCTTTCCCCACCCTCCCCTTCCACTTACCTAGGAGCCGTTCTATGAACACCACCAAACGACACCTGCTGGCCCTGGCGGCCGGCCTGAGCCTGGCCGCCCTGAGCCCGCTGGCACTGGCACAGACGGCGCTGGCCGACATCGAGAAGAACAAGCTGATCAAGATCGCGATCCCGACCGACTTTCCGCCCTATGGCTTTGTGGGTGTGGACCTCAAGCCGCAGGGGCTGGACGTGGACATGGCCAACTACATCGCCGAGAAAATGGGCGTGAAGATCGAGCTGGTGCCGGTGACCAGCGCCAACCGCATTCCCTACCTGCAGAGCAAGAAAGCCGACCTGGTGATCTCGACGCTGGGCAAGAACCCGGAGCGCGAGAAGGTGATCGACTTCACCGCAGCCTATTCCCCCTTCTTCCAGGGCATCTTCGGACCCAAGGACACCAGCATCAAGGCCTTCGGCGACCTCAGCGGCAAGAGCATTGCGGTGACGCGTGGGGCCATCGAGGATCAGGAGCTGACCAAGGTGGCACCGGCCGGTGTCGACATCCGGCGCTTCGAGGACAACAACGCCACGGTGTCGGCCTTTGTGTCGGGCCAGACGCAGCTGATCGCCACCGGCGTGTCGGTGGCCGAGAACATGATGCAGCGCAACCCGCGCCTGGGTGCCGAGTACAAGCTGCTGCTCAAGGACAGCCCGAACTTCATCGGCGTGGCCAAGGGCGAGGACGCGCTGCGCGCCAAGGTCAATGGCATCATCGCCCAGGCCAAGGCCGCGGGTGACCTGGACAAGATGGCCCAGAAGTGGCTCAAGCGGCCGGCAGGCAACTTGCCGGAATGACCATTGAACTGGACTTCATGGCCGTGCTGGCCCAGTGGCCGCTGCTGCTGCGCGGCGCGGCCTGGGCACTGGCGCTGACGGCGATCTCGGCCGTGCTGGGCGTGGCGCTGGGCATTGCCTGCGCCTGGGCGCGCACCGAAGGCGCGGCGCCGTTGCGCTGGGTGGTGGGCGCGTATGTGGAGCTGATCCGCAACACGCCCTTCATCGTGCAGCTGTTCTTCATCTTCTTCGGTCTGCCGGCGCTGGGCCTGCGGCTGTCACCGGAATGGTCGAGCGTGATTGCCATGGTGGTGAACCTGGGGGCCTATGCGGCCGAGATCGTGCGCGCCGGTGTGCAGGCCACGCCCAGAGGACAGGTGGAGGCCGCCATGAGCCTGGCGCTGACAAGGGCGCAGACCTTTGTGCATGTGGTGCTGCCGCCGGCGCTGCGCCGGGTGTGGCCGGCGCTGGTGTCGCAGATCATCATCGTGATGCTGGGCTCGGCCGTGTGCGGCCAGATCGCCACGCAGGAGCTGAGCTACGCGGCCAACCTGATCCAGAGCCGCAACTTCCGGGCTTTCGAGGCCTTCATCATCGCCACCCTGATGTACCTGCTGATGGCCATCGCCATCCGGCATGTGCTCAACCGGGTGGGCGACCGCTTCCTGTTCGGAGGCCGCCGTGGTTGACTTCACCCTGTGGGACATCGTGCGCAACCTGCTGCTGGCGGCGCGCTGGACGGTGGTGCTGTCGCTGATCGCCTTTGTGGGTGGTGGTCTGGTGGGGCTGGCGCTGCTGGTGCTGCGCTCGCTGGACAAACCCTGGCTGCAGCGCCTGGTGGCCGCCTATGTGCAACTGTTCCAGGGCACGCCGCTGCTGATGCAGCTGTTCCTGGCGTATTTCGGGCTGGCGCTGCTGGGCCTGGACACCTCGGCCTGGTTTGCCGCTTCGCTGGCGCTCACGCTCTACACCAGCGCCTTCCTGACCGAGATCTGGCACGGCTGCGTGCGCGCCGTGCCGCGCGGCCAGTGGGAGGCCGCACAAAGCCTGGCGCTGAGCTTCATGGAGCAGATGCGCTATGTGGTGCTGCCGCAGGCGGGTCGGCTGGCGGTGGCGCCGACGGTGGGTTTTCTGGTGCAGGTGATCAAGGGCACGGCGCTGGCCTCGGTGATCGGCTTTGTCGAGCTGACCAAGGCCGGCACCATGATCACCAACGCCACCTTCGAGCCCTTCCTGGTCTACAGCTGCGTGGCGCTGATGTACTTCGCGCTGTGCTACCCCATCAGCCACTATTCCCGCGTTCTTGAGGGCCGGCTTCATGTCAGACACTGATCAGAACAACAAGCACGGCGCGGCCGTCAGCATCAAGGGGCTGCGCAAGTCCTACGGGTCCAACGAGGTGCTCAAGGGCATCGACCTGGAGGTCAGGCCCGGCGAGGTGATTGCCATCATCGGCAAAAGCGGATCGGGCAAGAGCACGCTGCTGCGCTGTGTGAACGGGCTGGAGGTGTTCCAGCACGGCGAGCTGATGGTGCAGGGCCAGCCGCTGGTCTACCAGGACGCCGCTGCCATGCGCTCGCTGCGCCAGCGCGTGGGCATGATTTTTCAGCAGTTCAACCTGTTCCCGCATCTGAGCGTGGGCCGCAACGTGATGCTGGCGCCGGGCTTGGTGAAGAAGGAAGGCGGGGCGGCGCTGGAGGAGCGCGCGAAGACACTGCTGGCCCGCGTGGGCCTGGCCGACAAGTTCGGTGCCTACCCGGACCAGCTCTCGGGCGGCCAGCAGCAGCGGGTGGCGATTGCGCGTGCACTGGCCATGGACCCGGGCATCCTGCTGTGCGACGAGATCACCTCGGCGCTGGACCCCGAGCTGGTGGGCGAGGTGCTGGGCGTGGTGGAAAGCCTGGCGGCCGAGGGCATGACGCTGCTGATGGTGACGCACGAGATGGGCTTTGCCCGCAAGGTGAGCGACCGCGTGATCTTCATGCACCAGGGCCGGGTGCACGAGGTGGGACCGCCGGCCGACCTGTTCGCGGCACCCCGCACGCCGGAGCTGCAGCAGTTTCTGGCGTCGATTCACTGAGGCGGAGCGGGTTGGCGTTCGTGGATTCCCGCGTTCGCGGGAATGACGAAATCGGGAGTGGAGCGGAGGCGGGAATGACGGAAGCGGGAGTGGAGCGAGGGCGGGAATGACGGAATCGGGAGTGGAACGAAGGCGGGAATGACGAGGGCGGGGTGTGCGCACGGCTGTGGTGGGGCGAGGGCTGGGGCCACCGGGCGGACAACTTGTAAAAACATGTTTCCTTCGTAACCGCAAAGTGTTACCCTAGCGCTTTTGGAACTGGAAACGACCGGAGGCGGACGGGATGGGCGTTTGGATCTGGCGCCTGCTGGGTGCTGTTGTGCTGTTCGTCCTGGGGGCGGCGGGTGTGAGCGCGTGGCAGTTTTCCAGCTACGCACCACAGGACACCCCCATGCCCGAAGACAAGTTGGCGCTGTCCTGGTTCATTGACGACTACACCCAGGCTCGGCAGGACTTTCTGGTGCGGGCCGAGGTGCTGGCGCGTCAGCTGCGGGATGTGCAGTCGATCGAGATCGAGGTGCCCAACGGTTCCAGCACCACGGCCCTGTTTGTCGACGGGCTTTACATTCCGGCCCAGGGTGGCGACAAGCGCCGCCTGCTGGTGATCAGCTCGGGCGTGCACGGGGTGGAAGGGCCGACCGGCAGTGCCGTGCAGCGCCTGTTCATGCACGATTTCCTGACGCCCGAGCGCCTGGTCGGGCCGCTGGCCGACACGGGGATCCTGCT
>SBFU01000148.1 GCA_006227785.1 Burkholderiales bacterium | reverse complement strand
AGGCACTTTTTACCTGCTGATGCTGGCCGTCGGGCTGGCAGCCGGGGCACTGGCGGCCCACCTGGGCCTGGGTCTGACGGCCCAGCTGGTGCTGGCAGCCGCGATCGGCAGCGTGGCCACCGGCATGCTCTACGTTCTGCGCCGGCGCCGCTCGACCGATCCGTCCGTGCGATCGCTTCGCAGCGTCAACCTGGACGTGGGCGAGATCGTCACCGTCGACGCCTGGCAGCCCGACGGGACCGCATCGGTGCGGTACCGGGGTGCCCAGTGGCAGGTGATCACCCGCAGCGGTGAGCCTGAAGGTGCAGGCAGCTACCGGGTGGCCGAACTGGTCGGCAACAAGCTGCTGGTCGAAAAGGTCTGAGCGCCGCAGCCCCCCGTCCCCCATCCGCATTCAAGTCAACAGGGAATCCGCCAAATGGAAATCGCATTTCTGCTCTTCATCATTGCCGCCATCTTCATCATCCGCGCCGTCAAGGTGGTGCCCCAGCAGACCGCCTGGGTGGTCGAGCGACTGGGCAAGTACCAGGCCACACTGGCGCCCGGCCTCAACGTGCTGGTTCCTTTCGTGGACAAGGTGGCCTATAAGCACAGCCTCAAGGAAATCCCTCTGGATGTGCCCGAGCAGGTCTGCATCACGCGGGACAACACCCAGCTCAAGGTGGACGGCATCCTGTATTTCCAGGTGACCGATCCGATGCGCGCCAGCTACGGCTCGTCCAACTACATCATCGCCATCACCCAGCTGGCCCAGACCTCGCTGCGCTCGGTCATCGGCCGCCTTGAGCTGGACAAAACCTTCGAAGAGCGCGAGATGATCAACGCGCAGGTGGTCTCGGCCATTGACGAGGCGGCCCTCAACTGGGGCGTCAAGGTGCTTCGCTACGAAATCAAGGACCTCACGCCACCGGCCGAGATCCTGCGATCGATGCAGGCCCAGATCACCGCCGAGCGAGAGAAACGCGCCCTGATCGCCGCGTCTGAAGGGCGACGCCAGGAGCAGATCAACATTGCCACCGGTGAGCGGGAGGCCTTCATCGCCCGCTCGGAAGGCGAAAAGCAGGCCGAGATCAACAAGGCACAGGGTGAGGCCGAGGCCATCAAGGCGGTTGCCGACGCCACTGCCCAGGCCATCGAACGGGTGGCCATGGCCATTCGCCAGCCTGGAGGCGAACAGGCTGTGCAGCTGAAAGTGGCTGAAAAAGCCGTGGATGCCTACGGCAGGCTGGCCACCGATGCAACGACCACACTGGTGGTTCCGAGCAACATGACCGAGGTGTCCGCCCTGATCAGTTCGGCCATGAAGATGATCACGGCCAGCAAGCCCAATTGACCCTGGAGAGTCGCGGTGAACGCATCCAATGTGCTGGGCGGGCCCCTGCTGGCCTGCTCGTTTGACCCGCTGACCGGTTTTTTTCGCGACGGCTGCTGCCGGACCGACGCCAGCGACCACGGCACCCATGTCGTGTGCGCGCGGGTCACGGCCGACTTCCTGGCCTTTTCGGCCAGTCGAGGCAACGACCTGTCGACGCCACGTCCCGAGTGGCGGTTTGCCGGTCTCAGACCGGGTGATCGATGGTGCCTGTGTGTCCGGCGCTGGCTGGAAGCGCTGGAGGCCGGTGTGGCCCCACCTGTGGTGCTGGAGGCTACCCACGCCTCCACCCTGGACCACGTGCCGCTGGATGTGCTGAAGGCACACGCCTGGACCGGGCGCACCGGATCGACTGCCGCTGGCTGAGGCGGCCTGCACGGTCTGGGGTGGGACCGCAAGCCTGCTACAATGTGAGGCTTCGCGGAGAGGTGGATGAGCGGTTTAAGTCGCACGCCTGGAAAGCGTGTGTGGGTTAAT
The DNA here is from genome assembly GCA_006227785.1 of Burkholderiales bacterium. Lineage (GTDB taxonomy): Bacteria > Pseudomonadota > Gammaproteobacteria > Burkholderiales > Burkholderiaceae_C > Hydrogenophaga. The sequence continues at coordinate 9,165 of SBFU01000148.1, read as the reverse complement.
CCCCACCGCGGGTTCGAATCCCGCCCTCTCCGCCACGAACACGATGAAAACCACCTGAGGGTGGTTTTTTTCTGGCTGAACCAGCCCCAGCCGCGTTGCCCGGGTCAACGTCAAATGAAAAAGGCCACCGCAAGGGTGGCCTTCAGGCGCTGCCGCCTGAGCGGCAGGCTCCACGATTCGATCAGCGAATCACGGCGATCGGGGTACGCACACCACCCTTGTAGGTCATGAGCGTCAGCGCGCCGTTCTTGATGTCACCCTTCTCGTCGAAGGAGATCTTGCCAGTCACGCCTTGGTAGTCGGTGGCCTTGAGCGCCGGCAGGTAGGCAGCCGGATCGGCAGAACCGGCCGTCACCATGGCATTGGCCATGACTTTCACGGCATCGTACACGTAAGGGGCGTACACCTGAACTTCGGTACCGAACTTGGCAGCGAAGTCGGCGCGGAACTTGTCCATGCCGGCCTTCTCTTCGCCTTCCACACCACCGGCTTCGGCGCAATACACCTGCTCGTCGGCCATGCCTTCGGCGGCCAGCTTGGGCAGCTCGCCCGAGCAGATGCCGTCGCCGCCCATGAACTTGGCGTTGATACCCAGCTGCTTCATCTGCTTGAGCATCGGGCCGGCGACTGCGTCCATGCCACCGAAGAACACCACTTCAGGGTTCTTGGCCTTCAGGGTGGTCAGGATGGCGTTGAAGTCGGTGGCCTTGTCGTTGGTGAACTCGCGTCCCACCACGGTGGCGCCAGCCGCCACGACCGCCTTCTCGAATTCGTCAGCCACACCCTGGCCGTAAGCGGTACGGTCATCGATCACGGCGACGTTCTTGGCACCCAGGGTTTCAACGGCGTACTTGCCCAGCGTGCTACCCAGATGCACGTCGTCGGCCACCATGCGGAACACACCCGGGAAGCCCTGACGGGTGTACTTGGGGTTGGTGGCCGAGGGGGAGATCTGCGGCAGGCCTGCGTCGTGATACAGCTGGGACGCCGGGATGGTGGTGCCCGAGTTCAGGTGACCGATCACGCCAGCGACCTTGGCATCGATCAGCTTCTGTGCGGCGGCCACGCCCTGACGGGGATCGGCGGCGTCGTCTTCAGCCAGCAGCTCGAAGGTCACAGGTGCGCCGCCGATGGTCAGGCCAGCCGCGTTGAGCTCCTCGATCGCCATGCGGGCGCCGTTTTCGTTGTCTTTGCCGAGGTGTGCAATGGCGCCGCTGGTGGGGCCAACGTGACCGATCTTGATCACCTGGGCGGGAGCTGCCGCAGGAGCAGAACTGGCAGCAGGTGCTGCCTCTTCTTTTTTGCCGCAAGCGGCCAGGGCAACAGCCGCGGCGATGACGGCAAGTTTCAGGTTCAGTTGCATAGAAATCCTCAGAAAGGAAGGGATGTTGAGACGCGGAGGGAACTTTTTTCTCCACACCCATAAAGATACCCGAAAACCGGACCTGATTCCGCGCCAGGCCACGGCTCAGGCCGGAGGGCAAGGGTTTGTCCGAGGTCGCATCACTTCCCTGTATGCCCCATTAGCCCGATTGATCGCGGCCTCAACGGGAAGAAACATCGGCCATGAACGGAGTCTGCCGAATACCCAGGCCACAGGAGCCCTGGGCTGCCCGGATGGCGTCAAGCATCACGCAGGCCCCAGGGGAAACTCAGAGGGACGACACATCGTGCCGAGCCGGCTCAATGCCCTGTTGCCGATAGCGTTTCCAACGCAAGCGGGCCCGTTCCTTGTCAGATTCCAGGGTGGAAACCACCTCGATGACGCGATCAACATCCACCATGTCGCCGGGCGCATCGGTCTCTCCCAGGATGACCAGCACACGCAATCCCTCCGGCGCCAGCCGCCCCAGGTGCAGCAGCGACCGCTGACGCACGGCTGGGGGGTCGTCGTCGGTGCTGTGTGCCAGAAACTCACCCGCACCACGGACCCAGAGTGCGGCATCAAGTGCCCGCAGATCATCCTCCGGACCCAGAACCTGGCAACGCGTGCCCTTCAGGTAGGCTTTGCGGAGCAGTCTGCAGGAATAATCCGTCTTGTCGGCCGCGTTCAAGTGGAAGGCCACCTGAACCCCAGAACGACCCCCCTCACTCATTTTCTGGTCGCAGCACGCTTCGCTCTGGATGCCCCTGCGGCCGGTGTGCGCTCGGCTTCTGCCAGCAGGTATTCCAGCAAGAGCGCCACCGGTCGTCCCGTCGCGCCCTTGGCGGCACCGCTCTTCCAGGCCGTTCCAGCGATATCCAGATGGGCCCAGCGCAGGCCCTTGGTGAACTTTTGCAGAAACTTGGCGGCCGTGACGGACCCAGCTTCGCGGCCGGCCACGTTGCCCATGTCGGCAAAATTGGACTTGAGCCCCTCTGCATAGTCGTCGTCCAGCGGCATTCTCCAGCACGGATCCAGCGCACTTTCTCCGGCTGCCTGCAGATGTGCTGCCAGTTCGTCGTCAGCGCTGAACAGGCCGGATCGCACGCCACCGAGGGCGATCACGCAGGCACCGGTCAGCGTGGCAATGTCGATGACGGTGCGGGGCTTGTAGCGCGCGGCATAGGTCAGTGCATCACAGAGGATGAGGCGGCCTTCGGCGTCGGTGTTGAGAATCTCGATGGTCTGACCGCTCATGCTCGTCACCACATCGCCGGGCTTGATGGCGTGGCCGTCGGGCATGTTCTCACAGGCAGGGACCAGGCCCACCACGTTGAGGCGCGGTCGCAGCTCGGCCAAGGCGGCAAAGGTGCCCAGCACGCTGGCGGCGCCTCCCATGTCGAACTTCATTTCATCCATGCCGGCGGCGGGCTTGATCGAGATGCCGCCGGTGTCAAAGGTGATGCCTTTGCCCACCAGAACGACCGGCGCATCGCCTTTCGAGGCACCTTGGTACTCCATGACGATGAAGCGCAGAGGCTGCGCAGAACCGCGGGCAACGGCCAGAAAGGCGCCCATGCCCAGGTTTTCTACCTCGCGAGGTCCCAGGACCTGGGTCTTGAATCCGGCGGCGCGGCCGAGCTTGCGGGCCGCATCCGCGAGCATGCCTGGCGTCGCGTGGTTGGCTGGCCGGTTCGCCCATTCGCGGGCCAACTCGATGCCGGCCACCCGCGCGCGACCCAGCTGCAGCCCTTGTCGCAGGTGGTCTACCTTGTCGGCCACGACCGTGCAGCGCTGAAGGTGGCGGGCTTTGGCCGTCGGCTTGGTGGTGGTGAAAACGTAGGTGGCCTCGGCGATGGCGGAAATGGCGCCGGCCAGGCTCGCCGGGTTCAGGTTCAACAAATGGGTCACCAGCCCGACGCGGCGAACACCCGGATGCCTGAGTTGCGACATGGCGCCGGCAACAGCCTTGCGGACGGCGACCGGTTTGCCCTCGTTGCAGCGCACCAGAACCAGACGCCTGGCCTTGAACCCTGGAGCCGGATAGCACATCAACGTCTTGCCTGCACCCTCCTCCAGCTGCCCGTCGGCCAACGCCGGTTTGAGGAGGGCTTGCAGTTCACTCCCACCCGCTGACCCATCCGGCGCGTCGGGCACCAGCACGATCAGGGCATCGGCATTCAGGTCTGCAATCTGTTTGGCCGCGAGGGCCTTGAGTTCAAAGTTCATAATCGGGGTTCCAGCCGTTTGCCGCCCATGTTATTCCATTCTTCGATTCGACGAGAGTTGGCCCGAACCTTCGGGGCCACGCTGGTCATCCTGTTCACCATCGTCCTGACGATGCTGCTGATCCGCACGCTGGGCCTGGCGTCCAAGGGCAGTGTGAATCCTGAAGAAGTCATGCTGGTGCTGGGCTATACCGTGCTCGGGCGCATGCCGACCATTCTGACGCTGGCCCTGTTCATCGCCATCGTTTCGACGCTGTCGCGGATGTACCGTGACAGCGAGATGATCATCTGGTTTTCCAGCGGCAGTTCGCTGGTTGATGTCTTCAGGCCCGTGATGCGGTTTTCATGGCCGGTACTGGTGGTGATCACGTTGATGGTGCTGTTTGTATGGCCCTGGTCCAACCAGCAGACCGACGACCTGAGGGACCGCTTCGAGCAAAGAGGCGACCTGGACCGGGTCGCGCCAGGGCAGTTTCAGGAGTCCTCAAGCGGACGCCGGGTATTCTTCATTGACCGGGACACGGCCGAAGGAACGGAGGGCCGCAACATCTTCATCTCGTCTGTCGAGGACGACGGCAGCGAGAACGTCACCTCGGCGCGGTCCGGCCGCATTGACGCTGTGGGCGACAAACCCTTCCTGATCCTCAGCAACGGACAGCGTCTGGACACCAACAGGACGGGCGAGCTGAAAGTGAGTGAGTTCGAGGAATACAGCGCACAGATTGGCGCGACCCGCATTTCCGGCAGAAGCGAGCGAGCCCGCAAGGCGCGATCCACCTGGGAGTTGTTCAAGGATCCGACCAAGGAAAACCTGGGCGAACTGGGCTGGCGCATCGGAGTGGCATTGACCGCACTGAACTTTGTGCTGATTGCCGTGGCCACCACGGTCAGCAATCCCCGGGCAGGTCGGGGCGGGAACCTGTTCTTCACCCTGTTTGCCTTCATCGTCTACTTCAACTTTCTGAATGTGGGACAACGCTGGGTCGGCAGCGGCATGCTCGGCCTCGGTCCGATGCTGCTCCTGCTGCACGGATCCGTGTTCTTCCTGGCGCTGGGTTGGTTGATGGCAAGGCACCACAACCTGAGCTTGCGCTCGCTGTTCTCACGTGGCAGCAGCGGACCGCAGGAAGGGCGTGTGACCGCATGAACACCTTGCAGCGCTGGGTCTACCGGGAAATCTTCACCGCGGTGGGTTTCGTGCTCATCGCGTTCCTGTCCCTGTTCTTTTTCTTTGATTTTGTCGATGAACTGACCGCCCTGGGCAGACCCTCACGTCTCGAACCGGACCGGGTATATGAGTTGCGCCACGCGCTGCTGTATGTCAGCCTGCTGCTTCCCAGCCGCATTTACGAGCTGATGCCCATCGCGGTGCTGATCGGCTCCATTTTTGTCCTGGCCCGAATGGCTCAGGGCTCCGAGTACACCATTTTGCGGACCAGTGGCCTGGGACCCTGGCGTGCACTGCGCATGATGCTCGGCCTGGGCGTCGTGTTCGTGGCGATCACTTTTGCCGTCGGCGACTACCTCGCCCCCGTCGCCGACAAGACGGCTCAGTTGCTCAAGGCACGTTACCAGGGACGGGTGGTGGGTGGCCAGACCGGCGCCTGGCTGAAGGAGCGCCAGGAGTACAGCAATTTTTCAGTCAACGTCGAGTCGATGACTCCCTCGGGTGAGCTGTCCCAGATCCGTATCTTCGAATTCGACAACCAGGGTTTTCTGGTATCGACCATGACCGCCGTCAGCGGGCAGATCGAACCGGACGAAGCCTGGACGCTGAGAAATGTGCAACGACGGGAATTCGACACAGCAGGACTTTCTTCCGCCCGTATCGCCCACACGGAACCAGACCAACTCCGCTGGCCGAGCTCGCTGTCGGCCGAGATGGTGTCGGTGGCCTTGCTTCGACCTGACCGCATGCGCACCACCGACCTGTTTGCCTATGTGCGTCACCTGGAGGCCAACAACCAGACGGCGCAACGCTACGAAATCGAGTTCTGGCGCAAAGTCTTTTACCCCCTGAGCTGCCTTGTGATGGTGGTGCTGGCCTTGCCGTTTGCCTACCTGCACTTCCGCTCCGGCAGCATCACCGGTTTTGTGTTTGGCGGGGTGATGATCGGTATCAGCTTCTTCCTGCTGAACAACGTGTTCGGCTACATCGGCAACCTCAATGACTGGCGACCGTGGCTGGCGGCAGCCTCGCCTGCCATGATTTATTCGGTGGTTTCGCTGGGTGCTTTTGGCTGGCTGGTTTTGCGGAGGTAGTGCCCATGCTGGGTGTTGTGGTGTTTGCGCACGGATCCCGAGATCCGCTCTGGCGTCAACCGGTGGAGGCGGTGGCGACAGCCATTTCCGCCGCCGATCCTGGCGCCGTGGTGCGTTGCGCCTACCTGGAGCTCAGCGAGCCCGATCTGACAACGGCGGTTCGCGAGCTGGTGGAAGCGGGAGCCACCCGTGTGCGGGTGTTGCCCCTGTTCTTCGGCATGGGAAAACATGCCAGGGAAGATCTGCCCTTGCTCTTGGACGAGCTGCGCGTGGCTTACCCTGCCACACCGATCGACAAGCTGCCAGCCGCCGGCGAGGACAGTCGCCTGACAGAATTGCTCGCCCGAATCGCCCTGGAGCCGCTGAGATGAACCTGCACCAGTTCAAGTTCGTTCAGGAGGCGGTTCGCCGCAACCTCAACCTGACCGAAGCGGCCAAGGCGCTGCACACCTCCCAGCCGGGCGTGTCCAAGGCGATCATCGAGCTGGAGGACGAACTGGGCATTGAAATTTTTGCCCGGCATGGCAAGCGCATCAAGCGGGTCACCGAGCCAGGGCAGCAGGTGTTGCGCAGCATCGAGATCATCCTGCGCGAGGTGAACAACCTGCGGCGCATTGGCGATCAGTACTCCGCGCAGGACAGTGGCACTTTGTCCATCGCCACCACACACACCCAGGCGCGCTACGTGCTGCCGGGTCCGGTGGCCAGGCTGCGGCAGGCCTATCCCAAAGTCGCTGTCAGCCTGCATCAGGGCTCACCCGACCAGGTGGCACGCATGCTGCTGGAGGAAGTGGCCGAGATTGGCATGGCCACCGAATCGCTGACCCGCTACCCCGAGCTGGTCACCCTGCCCTGCTATGAGTGGCAGCACATGCTGGTCTTTCCTTTCGGGCATCCCCTGCTCGAACGGGATCGCATCACGCTGGAGGATCTGGCGCAACTTCCACTGGTGACCTACCACCCCAGCTTCACCGGTCGCAGCCGGATCGATCAGGCGTTTGCGCTGCGGCAACTGCAACCCAATGTGGTTCTGGAGGCCATTGATTCGGATGTGATCAAGACCTATGTGCGGCTGGGCATGGGCGTCGGGATTGTGGCGGAAATGGCCGTGCTGGGGGAAAACCAGTCGCCAGATCTGGTCGCCCGCCCGGCCTCGCACCTTTTCGGCCACAACCTGGCCCGCGTGGCGTTCAAGCGTGGCACCTACCTGCGTCAGTTCGTGATCCGCTTTGCGGAACTGCTCAGCGACCGGCTGAGCAAGGAAGGCATTCTGCGTGCCATGGCCGGCTCTCACGATGAATACGACATCTGACAGCCCGCCTGAGCCAGCCTTTCAGTTACACAAGAAGGACCCTCGGTCACCCAGCATGAACCAGTCCATCGCCCCCCGTACACCCCGTGTTCCATCCCGACTGCCCCAGGTGGGAACGACGATATTCACGGTCATGTCCGCGCTGGCGAACGAATCGGGCGCCGTCAACCTCGGACAAGGCTTCCCCGATTTCGGCTGCGACCCGGCGCTGATCGAGGCCGTGCACCAGGCCATGCTGGCCGGCCACAACCAATACCCCCCGATGCCCGGCGTGCCCCCGCTGAGGCAAGCCATGGCCGACAAGATGCTGGCACTTTACGGCCTGACATGCGACCCACAGGCCGGCATCACAGTCACCGCAGGCGCGACCCAGGCCTTGCTGACGGCCATCCTGAGCGTGGTCCAGCCCGGTGACGAAGTGATCGTTCTCGAACCCTGCTACGACAGCTATGTCCCCAACATCGAGCTGGCAGGGGGAGTGGTGGTGCGGGTGCCGCTGACACCGGGCAGCTTCAGGCCCGATTTCGATGCCATCGCGGCAGCCATCGGCCCACGCACGCGGGCCATTCTGGTCAACACCCCGCACAACCCGAGCGGGCAGGTCTGGCACAAGGCCGACATGCAGCGCCTGAACGAGCTGCTGGCCCCCACTGACATTCTGGTCATCAGCGATGAGGTTTACGAGCACATGGTGTACGACGGTGACCGTCACGAGAGCGTGGCGCGCCATCCCGGCCTGGCAGCCCGTGCGTTCATTGTCAGCAGTTTTGGCAAGACCTACCATGTGACCGGCTGGAAGGTGGGTACCGTGGTCGCGCCGCCATCCCTGATGGCCGAGTTCCGCAAGGTCCACCAGTTCAACGTGTTCACGGTGAACACGCCCATGCAGCATGCGTTGGCAACCTACATGGCCAACCCGGCGCCCTACCTGGAGCTGTCCGCCTTTTACCAGCGCAAACGGGACTTGTTCCGCGAAGGCCTGGGGCGCACGCGTTTTCGCTTGTTGCCCGGCCAGGGCACCTACTTCCAGTGCGTATCCATTGAAGATTTGGCCGTGCCTGAAAGAGAACTGCCCGAAGCCGAGTTCTGCCAATGGCTCACCCGGGAGGTTGGCGTCGCGGCCATTCCCCTGTCGGCCTTCTACGGGAACGGGTTTGACCAGAAGGTGATCCGGTTCTGCTTTGCCAAGCGTGACGAAACGCTGCGCGAAGCCTTGCAGCGACTGGCCAGGCTCTGATCAGCAACGCACCGGATTGCGGCAGAACTGCTCCAGTTCCCGTACCACGCCCTGTCCACGGACGGTTTGGCGGGCACCTGGCCCAACCTCCAGACTCAGCTTCATTTCGTACTTGCGAAAGAAGTCGTCGAACAGCTCACCGCCGAGTGTTCCAGTCGCGGTCAGGCTGTCATCTCGGGCATTGTGTTCCAACAGAATCGCGCACAAGGGCTGATCAGCAGGGCCATTCAGCACCTGGGCTCCCTTGGCGGGATCGTACTGGCTGTGGTCCGCGCAACAGTGGATCAGGTCGTTGCCTTTGCTCGGTGTCTGCGGGTTGAGTGCAGCGCCCTTGCGAAAGCTGATGAAGCTCAGTTCTCGGGTGGGATAGACCAACTTGTGCGCACAAATGGCTGAAAACGCCACGATGCTGGAGCGGGACCCGACCCCACCAGGCCATGTGTACCTGGACTTGTCTTTTGTCTCCAGCACGATCGGCGAGGTGCGCTTGCCCAGATCCAGCAGAAAGACCGGCGTGGACTCAAAGGGGTAGTGAAACAGGTAGTTGGTCTGCGGACGCAAGCTGGAGGCACGCAAAGGCTTCCCAGCTTCATCGACGAGCAGCACCCGCTCATAGGACTTGGGACGTACCTGGGCCGCCCACGCAGCCTGACCCATCAGCGCAATCGCACCTGACGCACCCAGCGCACATGCTTCGACAAACTCACGCCTCTCCACGGCCATTCTCCTGCAGACTGATGGGTCGACCACTTGCCAGCTGCTA
>SBFU01000255.1 GCA_006227785.1 Burkholderiales bacterium | reverse complement strand
ACCTCGGGCAGGCGGTTCATCAGGCTGTCCAGGGCCCCCGCGGTTCGATCCCGTGCCTTGAATTCCAGGTAACGGCCGCCAAGAAGAAAGAAGACGAACATGGTCAATGAATCGAACCAGACCTCCGCACCCCAGGGGCCGGTCGGCTCAAAGGTGGCTGCAGAACTGACCAGAAACGTCACCAGAATGCCCACGGACACGGGCGTATCCATGCCGATGCGACCCAGCTTGAGGTCACGCCAGGCATTGCTGAAAAAAGGCCCGCTGGAAAAAAACACCACCGGCAGGCAGATGACCCAACTGGCCCAGCGCAGCAGTTGCACGATGTCGGCCGGGATCTCACCGGGTTCGGTGACGTATTCCGGCCACGCGTACATCATGACCTGCATCATGCAGAAGCCGGCCACGAACAGACGCCAGAGCGCCTGACGCGTCTCGGCCAGCCGCTGGCTGATCGACAGCGCCTCCTGCATGGGCAGCAGGCGGTAACCGGTGTGCCCCACCCGCTGGGCCAAGGCCGACATCCGGGTCACGGCCGGATCCCACTGAAGGGTCAGGCGCCTCGTGGCGGCATGGACCTGGGCCGAAAGGACCCCCGGCACGCCTTCCAGCGCGGATTCAACCGTATCGGCGCAGGCGGCACAGTACATGCCCTGGACCATCAGCACCGAGCGGGCACAGGTCTGCCCGTCCAGCTCTTGCACTTCGGTGAACTGGCGCTGTTCCACCGGGTCATCCAGGACGGCAAAACTGTCATTGACCGTCAAGGGTCCACGATGCCCTCCCAGGACCCCCTGCGAAAGCGCATCTGCCGAATCCGAAACCTCGGAACCGGGCCTTGATGAAGTCAGCCCCGCCAGGGGCGCGGTGGCAACCTCGTTCATGGGTGGAGCGTAATCCAGGTCAGACAGCAAGCACTTGATTTATGTCAAGCGGCTAGGTCACCCCAGCAGGTAGGCTGACTCCATGAGGGCGGTTTCCTGGCTGTCTTGAGGGAATCCAAGTCTGCCCCATCAACCAAAACAAGGAGAAGACCATGTACAAGCGCATTCTGGTGGCCACTGACGGCTCGAAACTGTCCAAGATGGCGGTCGATCACGCCATCAACCTGGCCGACCTGACCGGCGCGGAAGTGGTGGCCCTGAAGGTGGTGCCACGCTACCCGCAAACCTACTTCGAGGGCGGAGTGGCACTGGCTGCTGCCGAGGTGGCGAGGATCGAAAAGCAGTGGCAGGAAGAGGCCATGGAGGCCGTCAACGCGGTCAAGTCTGCCGGGCAGGCGCGAGAGGTCAAGGTCAAGCCGGTGACAGTGAAGTCCGACCTGATTGCCGAGGCCATCATCGCCGCCGCCAAGCGCAACAAGTGCGACCTGATCGTGATGGCGTCACATGGGCGAAAAGGCCTCAAGCGTCTGCTGCTGGGCAGCGAAACCCAGCAGGTGCTGACCCACTCCCACACCCCGGTGCTCGTGCTGCGCTGAGTCAGGCGAACTCGCCCTTGTACTGCTCGCGCAGCAGGTTTTTCTGGACCTTTCCCATGGCGTTGCGGGGCAACTCGCTCACCACGTAACAGCGCTTGGGAATCTTGAAGTTGGCCAGCCGGGCCTTGAGCTCGCCAATGATCCAGTCCGGATCAAGCCGCGCGCCCGCACGCGCGATCACCACCGCCACCCCGACCTCACCGAAGTCGGGGTGCGGCACACCCACGACCGCACTTTCGGCCACCCCTGGAAGGTCGTTGATGACGCTCTCGACTTCTGCCGGATAGACGTTGTATCCGCCGCTGATGATCAAGTCCTTGCTGCGGCCAACGATGGTCACGTAGCCCTTTGCGTCGATACGACCGACATCACCGGTGCGAAAGAAACCGTCGGCGGTGAATTCCTCTGCGGTCTTTTCGGGCATGCGCCAGTAGCCCTGGAACACATTCGGTCCCCGCACCTGGATCCCACCAATCTCACCAGCCGGCACAGGCTCGCCCTGGTCATCAACCACACGCAGATCGACCTCGGGCAGAGGAAAACCCACCGTCCCACCGCGGCGCTCGGCCACACCGCCATGGCGTGCGTCGGGCAGGCAGGGATTGGAGGTGAGCATGACCGTCTCGCTCATGCCGTAGCGCTCCAGAATGGTGTGTCCGGTGCGCTGCTGCCAGTCGCGGAAGGTCTCTATGAGCAGCGGCGCCGAGCCGGAGATGAACAGGCGCATGCGGGACGCCTGCTCATGCGTCAGGCGCGGGTCTTCCAGCATGCGCACGTACAGCGTGGGCACACCCATGAACACGCTGGCCCGGGGCAACAGCGACACCACCGTGGCCGGGTCGAAACGATTCAGCCAGAGCATGGGGCTGCCGTTGATGAGGGCCCCGTGGATGGCCACAAACAGGCCGTGCACATGAAAAATGGGCAAGGCGTGGATGAGCACGTCGTCGGGCCGCCAGTCCCAGTAGGACCGCAGCACCTGGGCGTTGCTCAGCATGTTGCCGTGGCTGAGCATGGCTCCCTTGCTGCGCCCGGTGGTGCCGCTGGTGTAGATGATCACCGCCAGGTCATCGGCCTGGCAGACCGCGGGCTCGTGCCGGTCGCTGTGGTGGGCGGCGCGCTCCAGCAGGCTGCCGGTGCGGTCGTCGCCCAGGGTGAACACATGGCGCGTCTTGCCCGAAAAGGCGATCTTGGACACCCAGCCATGGTTCTTCGGGCTGCAGACCACCACGGCGGGCTCGGCGTTGTCGATGAAATAGCCGATTTCGGCGCTTTGGTACGCCGTGTTCAGTGGCAGGTACACATGACCCGCTCGCAGCGTGGCCAGATAAAGGATCAGTGATTCGACCGATTTCTCCACCTGCACCGCGATGCGGGACCGGGACGGCAGCCCCAGCGAGTCCAGCAGGTTGGCCACCATGGCACTGGCCCTGTCCAGGTCACGCCAGGAATACCCCAGGCCGGCTGACGGACCGTCGACCACCTCCACGGCTGTGCTGTCCAGATCCTGAGGCCAGGCCCGACGCAGGGCGACAAACAGGTTGTGGTTCTCGGTCATGGTTGCAAGACGTCTGGTCCCGGGTCAGTTGAACACGGGCGGGCGTTTGTCCAGGAAGGCCGTGACGCCTTCACGGTGCTCGCGCTCGCCCGCGTAGCCATAGGCGGTGGCCGCCAGGGAAGCCGGCGACCGCCCGGCGGCGAGCGACCGCAAGGTCCGCTTGTTCAGCCTGGCGGCCATCGGACTGAGCGAACGCATGCCCTGAAGAAGACCTTCCAACGCCGGCATCAGGTCCTGCTCGGACACCACCCGGTTGAGAAAGCCCCGCGACTTCATCTCCACGGCGCCGAGAACGGCGGCCGAGAGCAGCATCTCCCTGGCGGTCAGTTCCCCCATAGCCGCGGCCACCAGCTGGGCCTCTCGTGGCGCCATCGGAAACCCGAGCCGGGCGATGGGCGCACCGAAGCGTGCCCCCTCGCTGGCGATACGGATATCGCAGCAACTGGCGATCTCCACGCCTGCGCCCATGCAGTTGCCCATGATGGTCGCTACCACCGGCAGGTCGCAATCGAGCATGGCCTGTAGCGCCAGCCAGACATCCTCTTCGTGAAAGGAGCGCAAGGCATCTTCGTCGAAACGGAACGCGGGGTACTCCGAAATGTCACCACCCGCGCAGAAATGGGGGCCTTCACCCTGGACGACCACAGCCAGCAGGTCACTGCGTGCCTGCACCGCGACAAAGGTGTCACGCAAGCTGCGCCACATGGCCCGGTCCATGGCATTGAATCTAGGCGGGTGGCTGATGACCACCCTCAGCACACCCTGGTCGAGCTGCGTGCGGATCTGCCCGCTCACGCGCTGGCTCCTGTCGCTGAGCGGGAAAACCAGAGCCACAGCGCCGCACCACCCAGCACCATGGGAACGCACAACCATTGCCCCATGCTCATGCCCAGCCCAAGCAAGCCAAGGTGGGCATCGGGCTCGCGAAAGAACTCTGCCACGAAGCGCAGCAGGCCGTAGCCGACCAGAAATGCAGCGCTGACCTGTCCCGCGGCCCTGGGTTTGCGCGCATACAGCCAGAGCAACACGAAGAGAAGCACGCCCTCCAGCAGGAACTGGTAGATCTGCGAG
>SBFU01000341.1 GCA_006227785.1 Burkholderiales bacterium | reverse complement strand
TGTTTGCCCGCAGCAAGGGCCTGAGCCCGAGTGAAGAGTCGGTCATGATCGGACTGTGCCGCGGGCTGGGGGTGCCGGACATTGCCCGGGAGCATGGCGTGGCCGAGTCCACGGTGCGCAGCCAGGTCAAGTCGCTGCGCGAAAAGACCGGTTGCTGCAGCATCCGCAAGCTCATGCAGCGGGTCAACAGTCTGCCGCCTGTGGTGCCCGCCTTGCGCATCATCACCCCTGTGGCGCAAAATTCATCGGATTTCGCCCACATCTGACCTTTCATGAGCGCCCAGCTGCCCAACCACGCCGAACCCTCAGCCCACATTCTGGCGCTCGCCGGCCTGGGTGTGCAGAGGCGTTACCGGCGTGGTGCGCTCCTGATCCAGGAGGGTGAGACCGGCGACACGCTCTACATCGTCCAGCAGGGGCGCTTGCGAGCTTTTCTGGGCGATGGACAGGGCAAGGAATTGACGCTGGGCATTTACGGGCCGGGCGAGTATGTCGGTGAAATGTCGCTCGATGGCGGGCCACGGTCGGCCAATGTCGAAGCCATGGAACCCAGCAGTTGCGCGGTCATCACCCGTGAGGTCCTGCTCGACTACATCGGTCAACGGCCCGAATTTGCGCTGGAGCTCATGGGACGGTTGATCCGGCGGGCCCGGCTGGCCACCGAAAGCGCACGCAATGTGGCCTTGATCGATGTCTATGGCCGGCTGGTGCGGTTTCTCAACCAGTTGGCGCTGGACCCGAACGCGCAAGGTGAGCGCATGGTGGGTGAGCGTCTGACCCACCAGGCCATGTCGCAGCACCTGGCCTGCTCGCGCGAGATGGTCAGTCGCCTGCTGCGGGACCTGGAAACCGGCGGCTACATCGCCGTCCGTGATCGCTGGATCTGGCTGCTCAAGCCGTTGCCGGCGCGCTGGTGAGCGGCCTGCCGTCGTTCAAGGGCCTGAACCGATTTTCCGATTTGCCAGGTCGCGCGCCACCTGGGGTGCGGCCATGCTGGTGCCCACCAGCCGGACCCTGGCCGCACTGCGGGTGCCGGCCGAACGCACGCCCCATAGGGTGGCATGGTCGTCACTGACCGCAAACCGGTCGGGCACCTTCTTCACATGGGCACGTTCAGGGCGGCCGGCATCTGGGTCGGGTGAGCGCGGGCTGTAGCGGGCCATCGGGTCCATGGCGCTGCCGAAATAGCGCACGCCCCCCACCGACACCGTGCCATCACCGGTCGCGATGTCGTTGAAGGTGCCGCTGCGCCGCACCAGTGATGGGTTGTCCGCGTGGTCGATGAAGCCACCAAGCCCGCCTTCCGTGTCGTAGTGGCGGTCCTCCAGCCACGACTGGCGTGCACCCGTATCGGCCACGCCCAGAGGCACATCGTCGCGCTCGATGTAGGCGTCCATCACCACGCAGGCGGTCCCCTTGTTGATGACACGCACCTGCCATCGGCCGGCTTGACTGGTCACCGTGTCTTTGAACCAGCGGGCGGTGGGCGCCAGGGCGATCAAAGCACAACTGCCCGGGTGTCCGAGGGCGCTCGTTTTTGGAAACAGCACGGCCACCTGCGGCGCCGCCGGCGATGGCCAGAGCCTGCTTTGTCCCAGGCGGATCCGTGGCAAGGGCTTGCGAGCCCCGGGTGGGGTCAGCTCGATCTCCAGCGACCGAAGCTCAGGTGTTCGCGGATCGAGGTCTTCGAACCACAGCTCCAGGAAGCTCTGGCTGTGGTCGTCGGGTGGCAGGCGCCAGTGCAGGGTGGCCTCATGGCACCCGTGCTTTGGCACCCCTTGGCCTTTGGCTTTCTTCGTCAGGGGGGAGAGCGAGGCGTTGGCATGGGTGCGTGCCTGGTAGGCGTTGCCTGCCGGGATGACCAGCTGGCAACTGCGGCCACTGGCGGCAATCAACTGGGCCATGCCCGCTTCCAGCATGGAGCTGCCGTTGTGGGGGCCAGCCAGGGCACCCCAGCTGAGGTTGACGGTGACCTGGGCGTCGGCGGCACAGCGGCTCAGCGCCCAGGCCAGCGCGTCCATGACACTGACGCTCAGGGCGCCGCCCGAGCTGTCGGCGACGCTGGCCCAGTCCAGCTGGGCCACGAGCAGGGAGGCGCGCGAGGCGGCGTCGTGTGCGGGTTTCCAGTCGGGGGGGCTATCTTCGGTGCCGATGGTGCGGGTGTAGACCTGCGGCCCGGCTGCCAGGCTGCTGACATGGGTGCCATGATGAACCGCATGGTTCAGTTCCCACATCTGCCAGTGACGGTACAGCGCGTCTTCGTCGACGTGCCCCTGGCGGGTGTGGGCGGTGATCGCCGACTGGATGGCCGCCTGCGAAAGCTCATGGCCGTACCCCAGATCCTCGGGAGCGGGGCCGGCGCGCGATGGATCGAGCGGCCTGGGGTGGGGCGACACCGCGGCCCGGCCGTGGGGTCCCTGCGTTTCGTCCTGGCGCCAGAAGGCGGCCACACGGGTTCGGTGCTTGGGCCCATCGAGGAAATCGGCGTGGGCGAGCGCCAGGCCGTTGTCAATCAGGACCAGCACATGGCCCCTGACCGGGACGGGCCGTGCGGCAGGCGGGCTGGCATCGGCCGCGTGGCTGGCCAGCGGGCGGGCGTGGTGGCCCACGGGCAGCCCGAGGTCGTAGCGCAGCACCCGGCCATGCAGGGCCCGGCCAGCTTGCAGCGCCTGAAAAAAGCCGCGGCGGGCGCGGGCAGTGCAAAAGCGCAAGGTGGACCCGAAGCTGAGGTAGACCTTGGGCACCTGCAACCAGGCGGGGTCGGCGGCCGCGACGAGGTCGGCCACACTGCAGCCCGGCGCCAGTTCGATCAGCAGGGGCAACCAGTCGGGACGGGCGGGCCGGCCATAGGCGTCGCGAAAGCCCGAAAAACCGGTGGATTCGGCCCAGGCCAGGTAGGGGTCGCTGTGGTTCAGGGCATCAGGCGCCGACCAATCGATGCCGGTGAAACGGCCTCGGGGCAGATCCACCCAGTGACCGGGGGCAGGGCGGGCGCCCGGGCGCCCGGCCTTCATTGCCACTCCTTGACGGCCTCGTTCCAAAGCCAGGCCATCAAGGGGCCGTCCGGCAAGCCGAAGGCCGGGCCCACCTGGCGACCGGCTTCTCCGTTGTCGATCGAGTCTTGCAGGTCAAAGTCGCGCGCGCTGCCGCCAGGGCCAGCGTAGGTGCTGCCCAGGAACTCGCGCTGGCGCAGGCTGGCGCCGCTGCAGCGGCCCACCATGAATTCGCCCAACAGCGTGCCCAGCACCCGGCCAACCGCCGAGTCGACCGGGTAGTGCACGCCGGCCACGGTGCGGTTGACGGCGATCCGGTAGGCCTGGCGCTGCAGCTGCTCACGCCGGTCGTCGTTGCCCTGCTTGTGGCTGGCGCCCGGTCGGGCGGCCCGCAGCAGCGCGTCAAGCACGGTCGCGGCGATGAAGGCCTCGGTGGCATGACCACTGGGGTAGGCGCCGTGGCCGGGCGTGGGAATCAGGGGCTGGATCTGGGGCGAGAGCTCGACCGGCCGCACCACCGCGAAGATCTGCTTGAAGCGCATCTCGACGTGGTTGGCCAGCGCAAAGGCCAGCGCCAGCAGTTGCTGCGTCTTTTTCTGCCGGTGGTCGAGGATGCCGGTGATGGCGGCCCAGAAGGGGACCGGCAACCCCATTTGCGACACGATCTCGGCGCCCCGGTCACCCCGCAGGTCGGCGTAGGCAGCCACCAGCTCCATCTGGGCCTTGAGCAGGGTCAGGTCGGGAGCGTCCAGGCTCAGCAGCTCGCGTTGCTTGCATCCTTTCTTGCCGACCTCGACAAAGTGCAGGCTGGCCTTGCCCTTGTGGGCGCCGTATTGGAGACCTTCAACCAGCTCGCTGAAACAGGCGCTCAGGCGCGGGCCGTCGGCCCAGAGATGCAGATTGGCCGGGTTGTTGAAGTCGGGCACCGGTGGGGTGATGACCGGACCTTCGAAGGGGCCGGCAATGGCATTGCGGTTGAGAAGTAGCGCATCAACGGAGACCACTGTTCCGCCAACGCCACCAACACCACCAACACCACCAACACCACCAACACCACCAACACCACCAACACCACCAACACCACCAACACCACCAACACCACCAACACCACCAACACCACC
>SBFU01000264.1 GCA_006227785.1 Burkholderiales bacterium | reverse complement strand
ACCGAAGCCTGCGACTGGGCCAGCATGCTGCTGCGCCAGTACCTGCGCTACGCCGAACGCAAGGGCTTCAAGACCACCGTCGAAGAGGAAACACCGGGCGACACCGCAGGCATCAAAAGCGCGACCATCAAGATCGAGGGCGAATACGCCTTTGGCCTGCTGCGCACCGAAACCGGCGTGCACCGCCTGGTGCGCAAGAGCCCGTTCGACAGTTCGGGAGGGCGCCACACCTCGTTTGCCTCGGTCTTCGTCTACCCCGAGATCGACGACTCGATCGAGATCGACATCAATCCGGCCGATGTGCGCGTGGACACCTACCGCGCCAGCGGTGCCGGCGGCCAGCACATCAACAAGACCGATTCGGCGGTGCGCCTGACCCACATCCCCACCAACACGGTGGTGCAGTGCCAGGACGGCCGCAGCCAGCACAGCAACAAAGACATGGCGTGGCAGCGCCTGCGCTCCAAGCTGTACGACCTGGAAATGCGCAAGCGCATGGAAGAGCAGCAGAAGCTGGAAGACACCAAGACCGACGTGGGCTGGGGTCACCAGATCCGATCCTACGTGCTGGACAACAGCCGCATCAAGGACCTGCGCACCAACGTGGAAATCTCCGCCACCCAGAAGGTGCTGGACGGCGACCTGGACCCCTTCATCGAGGCATCCCTGAAACAGGGTGTCTAGGGTCCGCGTCCCATTGAGCGTACGAACCGCAACGTTATCAACCCCCATCAGGAACCAGCAACATGCGTGAAGGCGCCTCTACCGTGGTTCGCCGCGAGGATTACACCGCTCCCGCCTACTGGATCGACACCGTCGAGCTGAGCTTCGACCTGGACCCGGTCAAGACCCGGGTGCTCAACCGCATGCGCCTGCGCCGCAACGCCGACGTACCGGCACAGGCGCTGCGGCTGGACGGCGAGGATCTGAACCTGGCCCGTGTGCTGGTCAACGGCGCCGGCACGTCGTTCCGCATGGACGGCCAGACCCTGGTGCTGGAGAACCTGCCCGAGGGGACCGAGGCCTTCGATCTGGAGATCTTCACCACCTGCGCACCCGAGAAGAACACCCAGCTCATGGGTCTGTATGTGAGCGAGGGCACCTTCTTCACGCAGTGCGAGGCCGAGGGTTTCCGGCGCATCACCTACTTCCTGGACCGCCCGGACGTGATGGCCAGCTACACCGTCACCCTGCGCGCCGACAAGGTGAGGTACCCGGTCCTGCTGTCCAACGGCAACCTGGTGGAATCGGGCGACCTGCCCGACAACCGTCACTTCGCCAAGTGGGTCGATCCGCACAAGAAGCCGTGTTACCTGTTTGCCCTGGTCGCGGGCAAGCTGGTGGCCCGCGAGCAGCGCATCGTCTCGCGCACCGGCAAGGAGCACCTGCTTCAGGTCTATGTGCGCCCGGGCGACATGGACAAGACAGAACACGCGATGAACTCGCTGATGTCCAGCGTGGTCTGGGACGAAGCCCGCTTTGGCCTGCCCCTCGACCTGGAACGCTTCATGATCGTCGCCACCGCCGACTTCAACATGGGCGCGATGGAGAACAAGGGCCTGAACATCTTCAACACGAAGTACGTTTTGGCCAACAGCGCCACGGCCACCGACACCGATTTCGCCAACATCGAATCGGTGGTCGGTCACGAATACTTCCACAACTGGACCGGTAACCGCGTCACCTGTCGGGACTGGTTCCAGCTCTCGCTCAAGGAAGGCCTGACCGTCTTCCGCGACCAGGAATTCAGCATGGACCTGTGCGCCGACCCGTCGGCGCGTGCGGTCAAGCGCATTGAAGACGTTCGCGTCCTGCGCACCGCGCAGTTCCCGGAAGACGCCGGTCCCATGGCGCACCCGGTGCGACCCGACAGCTACGTCGAAATCAACAACTTCTACACGGTCACCGTCTACGAAAAAGGGGCCGAAGTGGTCCGCATGATGCAGACGCTGGTCGGCCGCGACGGATTCCGCAAGGGCATGCGCCTGTACTTCCAGCGCCATGACGGCAAGGCCGTCACCTGTGACGACTTCGCCCAGGCCGTGGCCGACGCCAACGAAGACAGCGACCTGGCCCGTCTGCTGCCCCAGTTCAAGCGCTGGTACAGCCAGGCAGGCACGCCCCGCGTCCATGCTGAGGGTCATTGGGAAGCGGCGACCGGCACCTACCGGCTGACCTTGCGCCAGCACTGCGCCCCCACCCCGGGACAACCCGACAAGCTTCCCTTTGTCATTCCCATGACGCTGGGTCTGCTGGATGGGCAAGGGCATGAGCTGCCTCTGCAACTGGAGGGATGGGATGCGCCTCGCCATGGCAGCCACACCTTCGTGCTGACCGAGGCTGAACAGACATTGACCTTTGCCGGTCTGGCGTCTGAACCGGTGCCTTCGCTACTGCGCGGCTTCTCGGCCCCGGTCGTGCTTGACATGGCGCAAGGCGACGATCAGCTGCTGACACTGCTGGCCCACGACACCGATGCATTCAACCGGTGGGAAGCCGGCCAGCGCCTGGCGCTGCGCCGCGCCCTGGCGGCCATCGGACAGGAAGGGCCGGTCAACCAACCCCTCGATTCGGCCTTCATCGAAGCCATGCGGGCGGTGCTTCGCCACCCCGGACTGGACGCCGCCTTCAAGGAACTGGTGCTGACCCTGCCAGCCGAAACCTACATCGCTGAACAGCTGGCGGTCGTGGACCCGCAGCGGGTCCACTCGGTTCGCGAAGCGATGCGCGAACAACTCGCCCATGCCCTGCATGAGGACTGGATCTGGGCCTGGGAAGAGCACCGGGACATCGGTGCCTATCGCCCGGACCCGGTGAGCACCGGGCGCAGGGCCCTGGCCGGCATGGCCCTCGGCATGCTCTGTCTGGCCGCACGCGAGAATGGCAACCCGGTCTGGCCCGGCAAAGCCTACCAGCGCTTCAAGGACGCCGGCAACATGACCGACCGCTTCAATGCGCTGTCGGCGCTGGTGGTCAGCGGTCAGCCTCTGGCTGAGGATGCCCTGCGTCGCTTCCATGCCCTGTTCCGGCACGAGGCGCTGGTGATCGACAAGTGGTTTGCCCTGCAGGCCAGCGCCCCCGACCGCGGCGGCAACGTGCTGCCGCTGGTGCGTCAGCTCATGCAGCACCCCGATTTTCAGCTGCGCAATCCGAACCGGGCGCGCAGCGTGATTTTCAGCTTCTGCCATGCCAACCCCGGCGCCTTTCACCGGGCGGATGCGGCCGGTTATGTGTTCTGGAGCGACCGCGTGCTGGAAATCGACGGCTTCAACCCGCAGGTCGCAGCGCGCCTGGCGCGCGCCATGGACCGCTGGAAAAAGCTGGCCGAACCCTACCGAAGCTCCGCCCGCGAAGCCATCGCGCGAGTGGCAGCGCGTCCCGACCTGAGCAACGACGTGCGCGAGGTGATCACCCGATCACTCGCCGATTGAGGAGAACACGCCATGAGCGACAAGATTTCCCTGACCCGTTACCTGGTCGAGCAGCAGCGCGTGCACGGCCGCATTCCCCCGGAACTGCGCCTGCTGATCGAGGTGGTGGCGCGTGCCTGCAAACGCATCTCCATCAGCGTCAACAAAGGAGCGCTCGGCGAGGTGCTGGGCAGCGCCGAGACCGAAAACGTCCAGGGTGAAGTTCAGAAAAAACTTGACGTCATCGCCAACGAGGTGCTGATCGAAGCCAACGAATGGGGTGGTCATCTGGCCGCCATGGCCTCTGAGGAAATGGACAGCATCTACGTGGTGCCCAACCGGTTTCCCAAGGGCGAATACCTGCTGCTGTTCGATCCCCTCGACGGCTCCAGCAACATCGATGTCAATGTCAGCATTGGCACGATTTTTTCGGTGCTTCGCAAGCAGCACGACGATCCGACGGTCATCGATCCGGTCAGTGAGGCCGACTTCCTGCAGCCTGGGCGGCGGCAGGTCGCGGCCGGTTACTGCGTCTACGGCCCGCAGACCACACTGGTCCTGACCGTGGGTGACGGCGTGGCCATGTTCACGCTGGACCGGGAGCAGGGCTCCTGGGTGCTCACCCAGGACCAGGTGCAGATTCCCGAGGACACCAAGGAATTCGCGATCAACATGAGCAACATGCGCCACTGGGACGCCCCGGTGCG
>SBFU01000199.1 GCA_006227785.1 Burkholderiales bacterium | reverse complement strand
CCGGTCACGCTGGGTTCACTCGATGCGTCGGGCACCGAGGCCCTGTTCACCAAGCTCATGGGCAAAGGCGAAGCTGCCTCGCGCCGCGAGCTGATGGAACTGCACGGGGACACGGTGGAGGTGGACGTCTGATGCTGCGGGTCCGTTCTTGCCTGTCGGCCCTGTGCCTTGTGTTGGGTGCGCTGCTGTCGCCGGTGGCTCAGGCCCAGCTTTGGGGCTATGTGGACGAGCAGGGCTTCTTCCATTTTGCCGAGTCACCCGTCGACGAGCGCTTCACCCTGATGCTGGACCAGCCATTGGGCGAGGGGGCGGTGCACGCCCTGGCGCAAACGCGCCGCGCGGCCACCTGGTTCGACGTGTCGGTGGCCTACAAGGCGGTCCGCCCCCACCTGCGGTCGGCGGCGCGCGAGCACGCGGTCGACTATGACCTGCTCAAGGCGGTGATTGCGACCGAGTCGGGATTCAACGCCCGGGCGGTCAGTCACCGGGGCGCGGTGGGCCTGATGCAACTCATGCCCTCCACGGCGGCCGAGCTCGGCGTGCAGGCCTCGGCCAGCCAGACGCTGGCCGAACGCCTGACCGATCCACGGACCAATGTGCAGGCCGGCGCACGTTACCTGGCGCAGCAGCTGGTACGTTTCGACGGCCGCCTCGAACTGGCACTGGCGGCCTACAACGCGGGTGCCGGGGCGGTGCTGCGAGCCGGCCGTCGGGTGCCCGACTTTCCAGAGACCCAGCAGTACGTGCGCAAGGTGCTGCGTCTGTATGAACAGCTGCGACCGGCCACCCAGGTGGCGGGCATCGCCCATTTTTGAACCGGATCATGGACCTGATTGACGCGGACGCTCCGCAGGACACACCCGACCACGACAGCCTGGGCGCCTATGCGCAGCGGGCTTACCTCGAATACGCCCTCTCGGTGGTCAAGGGCCGGGCGCTGCCCGATGTCTGCGATGGCCAGAAGCCGGTGCAGCGGCGCATCCTGTACGCCATGGAGCGCATGGGCCTGGGCTACAGCGGCCCAGGCGGCAACACACCCGCCAAGCCGGTCAAGAGCGCGCGTGTGGTCGGTGATGTGCTGGGCCGCTTCCACCCCCACGGCGACCAGGCGGCCTATGACGCCCTGGTGCGCATGGCCCAGGACTTCGCCCAGCGCTACCCGCTGATTGACGGCCAGGGCAACTTCGGCAGCCGCGATGGCGATGGTGCCGCCGCCATGCGCTACACGGAGGCGCGGCTTTCGCGCATCACCCGCTTGCTGCTGGACGAGATCGACGAAGGCACGGTGGACTTCACCCCCAACTACGACGGCTCGACCGAAGAGCCGCGCCAGTTGCCAGCCCGTCTGCCGTTCAACCTGCTCAATGGCGCCAGTGGCATCGCGGTCGGTCTGGCCACCGAGATTCCCAGCCACAACCTGCGCGAGGTGGCCGATGCCTGCGTGGCCCTGGTGAAGAACCCGAAGCTGTCGGACGACGAACTGCTGTCCCTGGTGCCGGGCCCCGACTATCCCGGCGGCGGACAGATCATCAGCCCGGCATCGGACATCGCCGATGCCTACCGTACCGGACGGGGCAGCCTGAAGGTGCGTGCCCGCTGGAAGATCGAAGACCTGGCGCGTGGCCAGTGGCAGCTGGTGGTGCAGGAACTGCCGCCCGGTGTGAGCAGCCAGAAGGTGCTGGAGGAGATCGAGGAGATCACCAACCCGAAGGTGCGGGCTGGCAAGAAAGCCCTGACCCAGGAGCAGACCCAGCTCAAGGCCAGCATGCTCATGGTGCTGGACGGCGTGCGCGACGAATCCAGCAAGGACGCACCGGTGCGGCTGGTGTTCGAGCCCAAGAGCAGCCGCATCGAACAGCAGGAACTGATCACGGCCCTGCTGGCCCACACCAGCCTGGAAACATCGGCACCGGTCAACCTGACCGTGGTCGGCCTGGATGGCCGCCCGACCCAGAAGTCCCTGCGGCAGATGCTGGAGGAGTGGGTCGCCTTCCGGCAGACCACCATCACCCGCCGGTCGCAGCACCGGCTGCAAAAGGTGCTCGATCGCATCCACATTCTCGAAGGGCGGCAACTGGTGCTGCTCAACATCGACGAGGTGATTGCCATCATCCGGCAGAGCGACGAGCCCAAGGCGGCCCTGATCGCGCGCTTTGGATTGTCCGACCGGCAGGCCGAGGACATCCTGGAGATCCGGCTGCGCCAGCTGGCACGGCTGGAGGCGATCAAGATCGAGCAGGAGCTGTCCAACCTGCGGGAAGAGCAGGGCAAACTGGAAGACATCCTGGGCAGCCCGGCCAGCTTGCGGCGCCTGATGGTGCGTGAGATCGAGCAGGACGCCAAGGCCTTTGGCGACGAGCGCCGCACCCTGATCCAGGCCGAGAAGAAGGCGGTGGCCGAGATCAAGGTGGTGGACGAACCGGTCACCGTGGTGGTGTCGTCCAAGGGCTGGGTGCGGGCGCGCACCGGCCACGGTCATGACCCGGCCGGTTTCGCGTTCAAGGCCGGCGACGGCCTGTATGGCACCTTCGAATGCCGCACGGTGGACGTGCTGATCGTCTTCGGCAGCAACGGCCGCGTGTACAGCGTGCCGGTGGCCAGCCTGCCAGGGGCGCGCGGCGACGGCCAGCCCATCACCACCCTGATCGACCTGGAGTCCGGCACCCAGCCCATGCATTTCTTTGCCGGCCCGGTGGGCGCCACGCTGCTGCTGGCCGGTACCGGCGGCTATGGCTTCCTGGCCAGCGTCGAGAACCTGGTGTCGCGCCAGAAGGCGGGCAAGGCCTTCATCAGCCTGGGCGAGGGCGAAACCATCTGCGCGCCCAGCCATGTCGGAGGCACCTCGGGCAGCCAGCCGCTGCCCGCTGCCACGCATGTCTGCTGTGCGTCGACCGCGGGCCGCATCCTGACCTTCGAGATCGGCGAACTCAAGGCCATGGCCAACGGCGGGCGGGGGCTGATGCTGATCGACCTGGAGGCCAAGGACACGCTGGCTGGCGCGGCAGCCTACACCCGCAGCGTGAAGATCGAGGGTGTTGGCCGGGGTGGCAAGGAGCGCGACGAGACCCTGGAGATCCGCAGCCTGAACAACGCCCGCGCAGCCCGCGCCCGAAAAGGCAAGGCGGCCGACCTGGGCTTCAAGCCCAACCGCATCACCCGCGTCGAATGATGCAACGGAGGTGACCATGACCATGATGCCCACCGGTTTTCTGGACAGTCGCCTCAAAGGCTTTCCCACCCACCAACCGGCACTGGCGGTGGCCGAGGCCGGTCTGCAGGGCTGGGACCTGCTGCGTGGCGACCTGATGCTGCCCATGGCCGTGCTGAAGGAATCCGCGCTGGCCCACAACCTGCGCTGGATGGCCGATTTCTGCCGCCAGCGCGGCCTGGACCTGGCGCCGCACGGCAAGACCAGCATGTCACCGGAGCTCTGGCGCCGCCAGATCGAGGCTGGAGCGTGGGCCATCAGCCTGGCCACGGTGTTCCAGGCCTCGGTGGCGGCCCGCCACGGGGTGCGCCGGGTGCTGATCCCCAACCAGGTGCTGCAGTGGGCCGAGCTGGACGCGCTGGCCCATCTGCAGGAAGAGGCGCCGGGCTGGTGGGTCTGCTTTCTGGTCGACTCCCCGGCCCAGCTGGAGCAGATCGAGGCCTGGGCCCGGGACCGTCAGTGGCCGGGGCGCTGGCCGGTGCTGCTGGAGATCGGCATTGCCGGTCAGCGCACCGGGTGCCGGCAGGCCGAGGAAGCCCTGGATCTGGCGCGGCGCATCCGGGCCAGTGCCAGCTTGCGGCTGGTGGGCGTGGAATGCTACGAAGGCCCGCTCGCCAGCTGCGACCACGAGAAGGACCGTGCCGGTGTCCGTGAGCTGATGGACCGCGTCGAGGCGCTGGCCCGGGCAGCGGTGGGCGAGGCCCTGTTCGAGGTGATGGCAGCCGACGGTGACGCGCTGATCGTCAGCGCCGGTGGCTCGGCCATTTTCGATCTGGTGGCCGAGCGCCTGCTGCCCGCCCTGGGCGTGCCGGTGCGGGGGGTGCTGCGCTCCGGCTCCCCCCTCCCCCACCCCCCCCGCCCCCCCCCCCCCCCCCCCCCCCCCCCCCGCGCCCCCCCCCCCCTCCCCCACCCCCCCCCCCCCCCCC
>SBFU01000086.1 GCA_006227785.1 Burkholderiales bacterium | reverse complement strand
ATGAAGGCCTCCTTGGCCTCGCTGTACATGTCCAGCGTGTGGGTGATGCCATCGCGCATCAGGTAGGCCAGCAAGGCCTGTTTGATGCGATCCGGGTTGTGTCCGTAGTTGAGGACACCTGCGCCGCTGAAGAAATCGAGGTAGCGACGGCCACCGGTGTCCGTCATCCAGGCGCCCTTGGCCGATGCGAACACCGTCGGAAAGCTGCGGCAATAGCCGCGCACCTCGGATTCGTGTTGTTCAAAGATATTCATGTGGCCTCCTGTGGTAATGGGCGATGGACCCGTGGCGAATGCACAGGCCTGGCTATGGCGCTGACGCGCCGGGACCCTCAGACGGGGTCTGCCTTCTCGCGTGAAAACGGCCCAACCCGCAACAGGGGTTCGGCCGGGTGATCGACGGGGAACTGGTCCGCCGTGAAGTGGGGTTGTGTTTCGCAGTTCACGCCACCGACACGGGCCAGGCTGTGAAACAGCGCCTGCGAGGCGTGGTTGTCATCGGCCACCGTGGCGGTGACCCAGCGGCATCCCGCGTTGGCGGGCAGGGACTTCCAGGCCTGCAGCATGCGCAGACCCAGGCCACGTCCCCGATGGCTTGGCAGCACGCCCACCTGCCAGACAAACGCGGCGTCGGGTTGCCCTGGCGGGTGAAAGCCGACCACCAGGCCCACGGCCTGGCCGTCCTCCTCGGCGATCAGGCTGGTGTCGCCGAACTCGGTCGCCCACAACAGGTAGAAGTAGGGTGAGTTCAGTTCGAGTGTGCCGGTCGATTGCACCAGGCGCCACATGGCGGCGCCGTCAGCGGGGCGCGCAGCTCGAAAAACAGGGGAAGGGGAATGGGAAAGGTCGGTCCTGCCGGCAAAGGTCATGCGTGGTTGTTTGTGGTGAAGCTGGCTTCGCGGACGAAGCGACTTCGGTCGAGCCGGGCAGGGTGCGGTTGTGACACCGCCAACCACCCGGTCGGCCCCGGCGACCGGGACCTACAAAAGAACTCAAGCGACCCTCTGGCCGTTGAACGAACGCTGCAACATGAGGTGCCAGATGACCGGCCTGCAGCAGAAGTGGCAGTGCCACATTCCTTTTTTAGTCTAGCCCACTGAGCCGATCGATGCAAGTCGGGCAGGTCTGCACGGTGTCCCGGCGAGCGACTAAGCGGTCAGATCGAACGCCTCCTGTATCCGCATGACCTCACCTGTCTTTGCCGCCTCATAGCCCTTGAGTGCCGCCACCTGCGACCGGAAGGCAGGTGATGGCAGGGTGGTCCAGACCGGCGAAAAATCGCGGCGCTGCAGCGATTCTTCGGTGACCGCAAAAAAGTAGCGTTCCTTGAGCAGCGGAATGAAGTGCAGGCCGAAACGGTCGGCCGCGGTCTGCACGCCAATGCCCACATCGGCCATGCCACTGGCCACAAACGCCGCCACCGCCGCATGGGTGAACTCGGTGTGGTCATAGCCACTGATGCGGCGCCGGTCAATGCCCTGGTCGCGCAGCATCAGGTCGGTCAGGAAGCGGGTGCCCGAGCCTTCGGGCCTGTTCACAAACCGCAGCCCGGGCCGGGACAGGTCCGTCAGGCCCCTGAGCTTCAGCGGGTTGCCCGGTGCCACGAACAGGCCTTGCGTGCGCACCGCCAGGTGCACCAGCCGGTGATCGTCCGGTCGCAGCCATTGCAGATAGCGCTGCGCTGCGGGACCTTCAAACCGGCCAAGAGGCACATGAAAGCCTGCCAGGTCGCAATCGCCCTGGGCGAGGGCGGCGACCGCTTCCAGGCTGTTGCGGTAGGACAGCGTGACCGGCATCCGACGCGCGGCCAGTTGATCGCACAGGGCGGCCACGGCAAAGCCGTGGCTGGCGTGCAACCGCAGGGGTGGCCGGGAGCGCCGCTGCGAACGACCCAGTTCATTCTCCAGCTCCGAGGCCAGTGTGGCCAGCAGGGGTTGCAGGCGGGCGCCCACGCGGGCATCGGCCCAGACCAGCCGCTGGCCCAGATCGGTCAGACGGGACCCCTGGCCGCGACCGCGCACCAGCAGCTCCTGACCGAGCAACTGCTCGGCGCGCCGCACCAGACCCCAGGCGTGCCGGTACGACAGGCCCAGCTCCCGGCCGGCCTGCGCGATGCTGCCCCCGGTCTGCACGCCCGACAGCAGGTCCAGCAGGGTGTCCGCTTCCAGTGGCGCGTCACCGTCGTGCAAGCCGATACGCCAGCGCGGGGACAGCTCAATCTGCAGCACGTGGTTGCACCTCAAATATGTTTAATGGAACATATTATGAGCGCGATGGACGGCTAATCTGTCCGCATGAACAACCCAACAACCCACGACGATGGCATCAGGGCGGGCGCGCGTCGCACCGTGCCCATCGCCGTTGAGCGGCCAGCCCGCCAGCCGCGTTTCCAGCCCAAGGGGCGGCAGGTCCGACCGGTCGATCGGCAACGCGTCGATGCACTGTGCGAAGGCCTGGCTCCGCGTCCCGACCTGCTGATCGAGCACCTGCATCGCCTGCAGGACGCCGAGTCGGCGCTGCGCAAAGGACAACTGGCCGCGCTCGCCGAACGACTGCGTCTGAGCCAGGTCGAGGTGTTCGAGGTGGCCAGCTTCTACCACCACTTCCACGTGGTCGAGGACGATGTCGACGTGGCCAGCACCGTGGTGCGTGTGTGCACCAGCCTGTCCTGCACCATGGCTGGGGGGGAGTTGCTGTTGGCGGATCTGCAGCGGCGGATGGGGGCCGTTGCGCGGGTGGAGGCAGCACCCTGCATCGGTCTGTGCCATGGCGCGCCGGCGGCCTGCGTCGGGCAGCGGCAGCTGCCGCACGCCACGTCGGACGCCGTGGAAGAACTGGTGGCCAGCGGTCAGACCGGCCCACGCACGCTGCCGCCACCGCATGCCTCCGAACTGCCGCAACTTCGCCGCCTGCTCTCAGGAGAACTCATCGCCGAAGCGGTCCTGTCCGAGCTCAAGGCATCGGCCCTGCGCGGCCTGGGTGGTGCGGGCTTTCCGGCCTGGCGCAAGTGGGAGACCGTGCGGGCACAACCGGGTCCGCGCCACCTGGTGGTCAACATCGATGAGGGCGAGGTGGGCACCTTCAAGGACTGGGCCGTGCTCACCGACCCGCAGGCCGGTTCCCTGCAGATGCTGGAAGGCGCGCTGATCGCCGCGCAGGTGGTGGGCGCGGAACGGATCTGGCTCTACTTGCGCGACGAGTACCACGATGCGCGCCGGCATCTGACCCAGGCGCTGGACTTGCTGCAGGACCAACTCAACGAAGTCGGAACGGCGTTTCCCGCTTACCAGCGTCCCGCCATCGAGCTGCGCCGCGGGGCGGGTGCCTATATCTGCGGTGAAGAGTCGGCCCTGATCGAGTCGCTCGAAGGCAAACGCGGCATGCCGCGCCTCAAGCCGCCCATCGTGGCGCTGCACGGGGTCTTCGGGCAGCCCACGTTGGCGCACAACCTCGAATCGTTGTGGTGGGTGCCGGTCATTCTGGACAAGGGCGGTGCATGGCTGGCGGCCCAGGGGCGGCGCGGACGCAGCGGCCTGCGGCGCTTCTCCGTCTCGGGCCGCGTGAACCGACCCGGTGTGCACCTGGCGCCCGCCGGCATCACCTTGCGTGAGCTGGTCGACGAATTCGCGGGTGGGATGGCACCGGGCCATGAGCTGTACGCCTACCTGCCCGGTGGTGCGTCGGGCGGCATCCTGCCCGCGCGCCTGGCCGATGTGCCGCTGGACTTCGACACCCTGGCCGAACATGGGTGTTTCATCGGATCCATGGCGGTGGTGGTGCTCAGCCAGCACGACCGTGCGCGCGATGCCGCACTCAACCTGATGCAATTCTTCGAGCACGAGTCCTGCGGGCAATGCACACCGTGCCGCGCCGGCACCACCAAGGCGGTTCAGCTGCTTCAGACCCCGGTTTGGGACGCGGCCCTGCTGGCCGAGTTATCGCAGGTGATGCGTGACGCTTCGATCTGCGGTCTGGGGCAGGCCGCGCCCAACCCGGTGGACTCGGTGCTCCGTTTCTTTGCCCATGAAGTCAACGGGGAGGACGCCCGATGAAGACCAACGACCTGCCCCGCGACATGGCGCCCATTGTCTTCACGCTGGATGGCCAGCCACAGGAAGCCCGCCCCGGCGAGACCCTGCTGCAGGTGGCCCGCCGCGTGGGCATCGATTTGCCGCACCTGTGCCACAGCGAGCGCCTGGGCAGCCCCGGCAACTGCCGCGCCTGTGTGGTCGAGATCGAGGGCGAACGTGTGCTGGCACCTTCCTGCTGTCGTTCCCCCCAGACCGGCATGGTGGTGAAAACCACCAGTGATCGCGCGAGCTCGGCCCGCAAGACCGTGCTGGAGTTGCTGCTCAGCGATGCACCGGACACCACGGCGTTCAGACACGACAGTGAACTGGCCCATTGGGCAACGAAGGTCGGCGCTCAACCAGGACGTTACCCTGCCAGACCCGCGGCGTCGCAAGACCTGTCCCATGTGGCGATGGCCGTGAATCTGGACGCTTGCATCCAGTGCACCCGTTGCATCTCCGCCTGCCGCGATGTGCAGGGCAACGATGTGCTGGGACTGGCGTTTCGCGGGGGACACGCGCAGATCGTGTTCGACCAGGGCGACCCGATGGGGCAGAGCACCTGTGTGGCCTGCGGTGAATGTGTGCAGGCCTGTCCCACCGGGGCCATTGCTCCCGCCAACGGTGCCTATGCCCGCCCGTCCCAGCAGCAGGTCGATTCGGTCTGTCCGTACTGCGGCGTCGGGTGCCAGCTGACCTACCAGGTCAGCGATGGACGCATCGAGCACGTTGAGGGCAAGGCGGGTCCTGCCAATGAGGGCAGGCTGTGCGTCAAGGGCCGCTTCGGATTCGACTACGCCCACAGCCCGGATCGCCTGACGGTGCCGCTGATCCGCCGCGAGGGTGTGGCCAAAAACCCGCTGGCGGTTGTGCATCGGATGACACCCGAGCAGGTGCGCGCGCAGTTCCGCGAGGCCAGCTGGGACGAGGCCCTGGACGCGGCGGCGGCCGGTTTCCGGCGCGCCCTGGCCAGCACACCCGCCCGCGGCCAGCAAGCCCCGGTGGCCGGCTTCGGTTCGGCCAAGGGCACGAACGAAGAGGCCTACCTGTTCCAGAAGCTCATCCGCAGCGCCTTCGGAACACACAACGTGGACCATTGCACCCGCCTGTGCCACGCCTCCAGTGTGGCGGCCCTGATGGAAGGCTTGGGTTCCGGCGTGGTCAGCAACCCGCTTCGCGATGTGGCCCGGGCCGAGCTGGTGATCGTCATCGGGGCCAACCCGGCCCAGAACCACCCGGTGGGTGCCAGCTGGATCAAGAACGCCGTACGCCAGGGCACGAAGCTGGTGCTGGCCGACCCGCGCCGCACCGAGCTGGCACGCCACGCCTGGCGGCACCTGGGCTTCAAGCCCGGGTCCGACGTCGCCCTGCTCAACGCCATGCTGCACACCATCATGGCAGAAGGCCTGGCGAACACCGCCTACATCGAGGCCCACACGCTCGACTACGGGCTGCTCAAGGCCCATGTGGCCGACTTCAGTCCCGAGGCCATGGCCCCGGTCTGCGGCATCGATGCCGACACCATCCGCGAGGTCGCGCGGGCCTATGCCACGTCCCGGGCCAGCATGATCTTCTGGGGCATGGGCGTGAGCCAGCACACCCACGGCACCGACAACGCGCGCTGCCTGATCGCGCTGGCCATGGTCACCGGCCAGATCGGCCGGCCGGGCACCGGGCTGCACCCGCTGCGGGGCCAGAACAACGTGCAGGGGGCCAGTGATGCCGGGCTGATTCCGATGGTGCTGCCCGACTACCACCGTGTCAGCGAGCCCGAGGCCCGTCATCGGGCCGAGACCTTGTGGGGACTGTCACCCGGGTCTCTTGGCGACGAGCCAGGTCTGACGGTGGTTGAAATCGTCGATGCCGCCCACGAGGGCCAGATCCGCGCCATGCTGATCCAGGGCGAGAACCCGGCCATGAGCGACCCCGACGCCACCCACGCGCGCGAGGCGCTGGCGCGGCTCGACCACCTGGTGGTGCAGGACATCTTCCTGACCGAGACCGCCAGCCTGGCCGACGTGATCCTGCCGGCCACCGCCTGGCCCGAGAAGACCGGCAGCGTGACCAACACCGACCGTTGCGTGCAGCTGGGACGCAAGGCCGTGCCCGCGCCGGGTGAGGCCCGGGCGGATGCCTGGATCACCGAGCAACTCGCGCGTCGCCTGGGTTTGCCCTGGCACTATGACATCGCGTCCGACGGCAGTGCTGTCGACCATGCGCGATCGGGTATTGGTGCCGTGTTCGAAGAGATGCGCCAGCTCATGCCGAGCATCGCGGGTCTGTCATGGGAGCGTCTGCTTCGTGAACGCGCGGTGACCTACCCGGTGGCCGATGAACAGGACCCTGGGCAGCCGGTCGTGTTCGGTGACGGGTATCCCACGCCCACAGGTCGAGCCCGTCTGGTCCCTGCCACGCTTCGTCCGCCGGCCGAGCAGCCCGACGATGCCTACCCGCTGGTGCTGATCACCGGTCGGCAGCTGGAGCACTGGCACACCGGCAGCATGACCCGGCGGTCCTCGGTCCTGGATGCGGTCGAGCCGGGGCCGGTGCTCAGCCTGCATCCGGCGACGGCAAGGCGCCTGGGTCTGGTGGCGGGCCAGAGTGCCCGTCTGAGCACGCGGCGCGGGGCCATCGAACTGCCGGTGCGGCTGGACCAGGGCATGCCCACCGACACGGTGTTCGTACCGTTCGCCTACGCCGAGGCTGCCGCCAACCAGCTCACCAACCCGGCGCTGGACCCGCAGGGCAAGATCGCCGAACTCAAGTTCGCGGCGGCGGCCGTGGTACCCGCGGCCTGATATGAAGGCTTGATGCGCCTCAAAGGGAGCCCATCGGGACTGCGCTAGGATAGAAACACGCTCCGCAGTTCTTGCGGTTGCGGCTGTTCTGACCACAGGAGACCGATCATGTTCAAGAAAATTCTGGTTCCCACCGATGGTTCTTCGCTCGCCGCCAATGCGGCCCGCTCGGCGGCGGCGCTGGCGAAGTCGCAGTCGGCGCAGGTGGTTGGCGTGTACGTGATCGACCCATTCCCTTACATCGGCATTGGCGATGCATCGGCCATCGGGCTGCAGGCCTACCTGGCGGAGGCCAAGAGTGCCGCCGGACAGGCGCTGGACGCGGTGGCCAAGGCCTGTGAGGCCGAAGGCGTGGCCTATGCCGGTGACACCATCGAACGCAACGTGGTGTACGAAGGCATTCTGGAGACCGCCGAGGCCGAAGGCTGTGACCTGATCGTCATGGGCTCGCATGGCCGTCAGGGGGTCAAGGCCCTGATCCTGGGCAGTGTCGCGCAAAAAATCCTGACGCACGCCAAGGTGCCGGTGCTGGTGGTCAAGAGCTGACAGCGGGATCGGGCAGCGGCCCCTGCCGTTCGGGTGCCGCTGGGCGCCTTTGATCCGGGTTTTGTGGGTTTGCGTAAGCGGATTCGCGTGTCGTTACGTCTTGTTGCGGCCGGTCCACTGCGCCTGGGGGGCGGGGGCTACATTCCGCTTCCATGAGCCACACTGCCCCCCAAACCCCCTCCGGTCCCGGCAGCTCACGGATTCGCCCCTTCGGCGGATGGGTGTCCGTGCTGCTGTTGTCGCTTGTGCTGGCGGCCTGCGGTGGCGCCGATCAGGCGTCCGTGGAGCCCGCGACGTCCTCCGAACGCAGTTCCCTGCTGGATGGCTGGCTGGACGATGACATCGGGGACGAAGAGGCTGCATGGGACGATGAAGAGCCGTCCATGGGGGGTGATGATCCCTGGCAGCAACCCGATGACGAGGTGTTTGCCAAGTCGACCCTGTCGGCGGGCGCTGCGGCACGGGCCACGCCGAAGTCCACCGGCGGCGCCTTGCGCAACACGCCCACCAGCCAGCTGGATGCGGTGCGCCTGGCCCACCAGGCGACATTCGGCCCGACCGAGAGGCTGGTGCTCCAGATCCGGCAGCAAGGTCCGGCGCGCTGGATTTCGGGTCAGATGCGCATGGCTCCGTCCAGGTACGTCCGGGGAGGGTCCGACGCCATTCACAAGCACACCAACGCCAGCCGAGGCTTCTGCACGGGCCGCGGCGACCAGTGCTGGCGCGACTGGTACTCCAGCACACCGCTGTTGTGGGATTTCTACCGCAATGCCACCAGCCGTCCTGACCAGCTCCGACAGCGCGTGGCCTTTGCACTGCAGCAGATGCTGGTGATCTCGAATCTGGAAGTGGAAGGCACCTACGGCCTTCGCAATTACCACAACATGTTGCTCAGCCAGGCCTTCGGGAACTACCGTGACATCCTGCGCCTGGTGACGCTTTCGCCGGTCATGGGCGACTACCTGAACAACGCCAACAACGATCCGGTGGCGCCAAATGAAAACTTCGCACGTGAATTGCTGCAGCTGTTTTCCGTGGGGACCTGTGAGCTCAACCAGGACGGCAGCCTGAGCGGTGGCGTGTGCCAGGCCACCTATGACAATGACACGGTCAGGGCCTACGCCTACGCGCTGACCGGCTGGACCTATCCGCGTGGCGGACGCTCACCCTGGGGTTGCTGGCCGTCCGGCACCAACTGCCGCTACTACAAAGGCAACATGGTTCCGGTGGCGGACCGGCATGACAGCAATGCCTACGACCTGTTGTCGGGGGTCTCGCTGGCACAAGGACACACGGCTCCCCAGGCCCTGGAGGCGGTGCTCGACAGCCTGATGAACCACCCCAACATCGGGCCCTTTGTGGGTCGTCACCTGATCCAGCAGCTGGTCACCAGCAACCCCAGCCCGGCGTATGTGGCGCGCGTGGCGCAGGCCTTCAGGACCGGCCGCTTCGAGGGGTTCGGGCTCGGGCGCCCGGGCGACATGAAGGCCACGGTCGCGGCCATCCTGCTCGACCCTGAAGCGCGTGCCGAGCAGCCGTCCGACCAGGCTGGCCGCCTGCGCGAACCGGTGCAGCTGTTCACCGGTGTGCTGCGTGCGCTCAATGGCCGCACCGACGGCGACGCCCTGGGTTGGTGGTGGGGCGAAGAGCTTCGGCAACATGTCTTCCGCCCGCCTTCGGTGTTCAACTTCTACCCGCCCGACTACCCGGTGGCCGGCACCTCGCTGGTGGGACCTGCCTTTGGCATCCACAATGCCAACGCCGCCTTGCAGCGCCTGAATTTCATCAATTACCTGGTTTTTTGGGGAGGATCGCAGCGCAGCCGCGATGTGCCCAGGGCGCTGGGCACCCAGGTCAACCTGACCGGATTCATCAGGGACGCCGAAGATGCGGGTCGCCTGGTCGATCGGCTCAGCCTGCTGTTGCTGGGCGAGGTCCTGCCCGCTGACCAGCGCACCGTGGTCATCAACGCGGTCGAGACCTATCCGGTGCGTACCTCGCCCCGGGCCGAGAGGACCGAATCGCTCACCAACCGCGTGCGCCAGGCCGCCTACCTGGTGCTGGCCACCCCCCAGTACCACCTGACACGCTGAGATCGCCACCATGATGCACACAACCGAAATGGAATCCGGCGACCTGACCCGACGCCAGTGGCTCAAGCATGCAGGCGCCTTCGGGGCCGCCCTGGGTACCGGCTCCCTGGCCGCTCTGGCACCCCTGACCGCGCAGGCCCAGTCCGGCTACCGCGCCCTGGTTTGCGTGTTTCTGTATGGCGGCAACGACGGCGCCAACATGGTGGTTCCCACCGACAGCACACGCCATGGCGAGTACGCCAGCATCCGCCAACGCCTTGCGCTGCCGGTCAACCGGCTGGTGTCCCTCGGGGGCGTGCCATTCGGGCTGCACCCGGCCATGGCCAGCCTGCAGGGTGCGTGGAACAGCGGCGATCTGGCGCCGGTGTTCAACGTCGGCCCCCTGGCCCGGCCCCTGACCAAGGCGCAATACCGCAGCCTGCCATCGTCATCGCCCGATGTGCCGGACAACCTGTTTTCGCACTCCGATCAGCAGAACCTGTGGGAGTCGGCCAGTGCCAGTGTGCTCACCCGAACCGGTTGGGGCGGCCGCGCATCGGCTGCCCTGGGCACCGCCTTGCCGGTGGTATCGGTGGGGGGCAATGGCCGCTTTGGCCTGTCGGCCGTCGATGTACCGCTGGTCTTGCCTGGCCCGGGTGGTACCTTCGGTCTGCAGGGCATGGATTCGACCTGGGCGCCGCATGTGGCTCGTCGCAATGCCGTGCAGGCGCTGCACGCCGCCGGTCATGCCAACACCCTGCTCAACCAGTACACCGGTCAGCAACGAGCGGCTTTTGATATGGCCACCCAGCTCGGTGCCCTGGTGCGCATCCGCCCCGGCGACGACAGTGCGCTGGCAGCGATCGATGCGGCCTTTGCCCCCATCGCCACAGGCAACCGCATCAACACGCCCATCGGCCGGCAGCTGTACCAGGTGGCCAAGCTGGTGCACGGTAACGCCACTTTGGGTGGCAACCGCCAGATCTTCTTTGCCAGCCAGGGTGGCTATGACACCCACGGCGACCAGGTCGCGAGCAACCCCTGGGAAGGGCAGCATGCCCGGCTGCTGCAAACCCTGGCCGATGCCATGGCCTGCTTCTACAACGCCATGCAGGCCATCGGCATGGGCAACGCGGTCACGCTGTTCACGCAGAGCGACTTCGGCCGCACATTCCGCCCCAACAACAGCCTGGGCACCGACCATGCCTGGGGCAACCACCAACTGGTGCTCGGTGGGGCGGTGCAGGGTGGGCAGACCTACGGTACGTATCCCGCGCTGCAACTGGGCGGTCCGGACGATGTCGGTGAGCGCTCCTGGGAGCTGCACGGACGCTGGATCCCGACCACCAGCGTCGACCAGTACGCGGCCACCCTGTTGCGCTGGATGGGCGCCAGCGAAGGTCAGCTCGATGCCGTGCTGCCCAACCTGTCCAATTTTGGTGGTGCCCGCAACGTCGGTTTCCTCTGACCCCGCGCGGGCCGCACCTATTTATCAGCGCCTGAACCGGCCGGTGGCGTCGATGATGGACAGGTCGGCAAAGTCCAGACCAGTGTGGTTGTCCCGGCTGTAGCTGACACTCAGGCCTCCGAGGTCAAAGCC
>SBFU01000398.1 GCA_006227785.1 Burkholderiales bacterium | reverse complement strand
CTGATGCTCGGTGAACTGCCTGCCTCCTGCCAGACCTTTCTGGCCTTCGACTATGGCAGCAAGCGCACCGGCGTGGCCAGTGGCAACCGCTTGACCCGCACCGCCACACCACGCGGCACCATTGCCGCCACGGGCGACGCGCGCTTTGCACAGATTGCCGACCGCCTGCGCGAGTGGCAGCCCGATGCCCTGGTGGTTGGGGTGCCGTTTCACCCGGACGGCGCCGAACACGAGAACACCCGCCTGGCCCGCAAGTTTGCCCGCCAGTTGCGCGGCCGTTATGGCCTGCCGGTGGTCGAGGTTGACGAGCGCTACAGCACCACCGAAGCCCACAGCCAGGGCGCCCATGATGCCGACGCGGCCTCGGCTGCCATCATCCTGGAACAGTTTTTGAGGAGCCTGGATTGAGCCAACTGTCATTGGATGCCGAGCAACTGTACGCGCAGATGCTGCGTGGGGTGCGTGGTCTGCTGGCCACGCTGAACGGACCGGTGAGACTGGCCGGCGTGCCCTCGGGTGGTGCGTGGCTGGCCGAGCGCCTGCAGAGCGACCTCGGTCTGGAAGGGGTGCCCGGTGTGGTGTCCTCGTCCATGCACCGCGACGACTTCGGCCGCCGCGGCCTGTCGCTGTCGGCGCAGACCAAGCTGCCGTTCGATGTCGACGGCGCCACTGTGCTGCTGGTGGACGATGTGCTCTACACCGGCCGCACCTTGCGCGCGGTCATCAACGAACTGTTCGACTACGGCCGCCCGGCCTGTGTGAAGCTGGCGGTGCTGGTGGACCGGGGAGGGCGAGAACTGCCCATCCAGGCCGATGTGTGTGCCGCCACCGTGGCCCTGCCCGAGCAGCAGACACTGGAGCTCGCGCGCGCTGACGACGGTCGCCTGAGCTTCGTGGTCGAAAACAAGAAGGAGGGCTGAGCATGGCCCGCAACCCGCAACTCAACAAGAACGGCGAGCTGATCCACCTGCTCTCCACCGAAGGCCTGTCGCGCGAGATCCTCACCCACATCCTGGACACGGCGTCGAGTTTTGTGAGCGTGAGTGACCGGGAGGTCAAAAAGGTACCGCTGCTGCGCGGCAAGAGCGTGTTCAACCTGTTCTTCGAGAACAGCACGCGCACCCGCACCACCTTCGACATCGCGGCCACGCGCCTGTCGGCCGATGTCTACACGCTGGACATTGCGCGCAGTTCCACCGCCAAGGGTGAGTCGCTGCTGGACACCATCGCCAACCTGTCGGCGATGGCGGCCGACATCTTTGTGGTGCGGCACAGTGAGTCTGGCGCCCCCTACCTGATCTCGCAGCATGTGGCGCCCCATGTGCACGTGGTCAATGCCGGTGACGGACGGCACGCCCACCCGACGCAGGCCCTGCTGGACATGTACACCATCCGGCACTACAAGAAAGACTTCACCCAGCTGTCGGTGGCCATCGTGGGTGATGTGCTGCATTCGCGCGTGGCGCGCTCCGACATCCATGCCTTGACCACGCTGGGCTGCCCGGATGTGCGGGTGGTCGGTCCACGTACCCTGGTGCCCTCCGATCTGTCGCACATGGGCGTGCGCGTGTGCCACACGCTGGAAGAGGGTATCAGGGGCTGTGACGTGGTCATCACCCTGCGACTGCAGAACGAGCGCATGAGCGGAGCCCTGCTGCCGTCCAGCCAGGAGTACTTCAAGAGCTTTGGCCTGACCACGGAGCGCCTGCGTTGGGCCAAGCCGGATGCCATCGTCATGCACCCGGGTCCGATCAACCGCGGCGTCGAGATCGAATCTGCCGTGGTGGATGGGCCGCAGAGCGTGATCCTGCCTCAGGTGACCTTCGGCATCGCGGTTCGGATGGCGGTGATGGGCATTGTGGCCGGAAACGAGGCATGAACATGACCCCCACGCTCCGCCGCTGCGCGGGTCGCTGCCCCCCGAGGGGGAGCGGTTTCAGCTTGGGGCGGCCCTGCGCTGAAACCCTGACCCCCACGCTCCGCCGCTGCGCGGGTCGCTGCTCTGTCAGCGTCACTCCCGCGCACGCGGGAGTCCACGATTTCAAGGTGACTCGATGAAGATACTGATCCAGAACGGACGTGTGATGGACCCGGCCACCGGGCGTGACGAGATGGCCGAGGTGGCGGTGGCGGCGGGGCGCATCATCGCCATTGGCCAGGTCGGCAGCGACTTCCATCCCAACCGGGTCATTGATGCCGCCGGCTGCGTGGTGGCGCCCGGCCTGGTCGATCTGGCCGTGCGCCTGCGCGAACCCGGACAGGAACATGCCGGCATGCTCGAGAGTGAAATGGGTGCGGCGGTGGCCGGGGGCGTGACCTCGCTGGTGTGTCCGCCCGACACCGATCCGGTGCTGGACGAACCCGGTCTGGTGGACATGCTGAAGTTTCGCGCCGAGAAGCTGCACCAGTCGCGCGTGTTCCCGCTGGGTGCCCTGACACGTGGCCTCAAGGGCGAGGTGCTGACCGAGATGGCCGAACTCACCGAATCGGGCTGCATCGGTTTCGGCCAGGCCGAGGTGGCCATCGTCAACACCCAGGTGCTCCAGCGCGCGTTGCAGTACGCCGCCACCTTCGGCTACACCGTCTGGCTGCGGCCCCAGGACCACTGGCTGGGTCAGGGCGTGGCCGCCAGCGGTCCTTTGGCCACGCGGCTCGGCCTGTCGGGCGTGCCGGTGTCCGCCGAGACGATCGCCCTGCACACCCTGTTCGAGCTCATGCGTGCCGTGTCGTCCAAAGGCAGCCGGGCTCGGGTCCACCTGTGCCGCATCAGCAGCGCGGCCGGTCTGGAACTGGTGCGCCAGGCCAGGGCGGAGGGCCTGCCCGTGACCTGCGATGTGAGCGTGCACAACCTCCTGCTGACCGATGTGGACATCGGCTACTACGACAGCCGTATGCGCCTGCAGCCCCCGCTGCGCCAGCAGCGCGACCGGGAGGCCCTGCGGGCCGGGCTGGCCGATGGCACCATCGATGCCCTGGTGTCGGACCACAATCCGGTGGATGCCGACGCCAAGATCCTGCCCTTTGCCGAGGCCGAGCCGGGCGCAACGGCGGTCGAGCTGCTGCTTGGCCTGGCCTTGCGCTGGGCGCAGCAGGACGGTCTGGGCCTGATGCAGGCGTTGACCGTGCTCACCAGCGGACCGCAGTCGGTCCTGGGCGCCAGCCTGGGGACGCTGCAAGCCAGTGTCGGGCGGCTGGCGGTGGGCGGCGTGGCCGACATCTGCGTGTTCAACCCGGACAGCCCCTGGATCGTGACCCCACAGGCCCTGCGAAGCCAGGGCAAGCACACACCCTTTGGTGACCAGGAATTGCCCTCCCAGGTGCGCGCCACCCTTGTGGGTGGGCAACTTGCCTACCTGGCGGAAGGGGTGTCGGCCCCGTCGGCGGCAGTGGCGTGAACAAACTGCGCGCCGCCTGGCGCGCCTGGCGCGCCATCGTGCATGTGCTGCGCGGGCTGTGGATCATCCGGCGCGAGTTCGGGCGGATGACCGAAGCGCAAAAGCGACTGGTGGTGCGTGAGTGGTCGCTGCAGATGCTGGCGATTCTGGGGGTGTCACTGGAGGTGCGCGGGCCGGTTCATCGCAGCGGGCCCCTTCTGGTGGTGGCCAATCACATTTCGTGGCTGGACATCCTGGTCATGAACGCCTGCCAGCCGGCGCGGTTTGTGTCCAAGGCCGACGCCGGACACTGGCCCGTGCTGGGTGCCCTGATCCGCGGGGCTGGTACCCTGTTCATCGAACGCGAGCGCCGGCGTGACGCCATGCGGGTGGTGCACCTGATGGCCGAACGGCTGGTGGACCATGACATCGTGGCGGTATTCCCGGAGGGCACCACCGGTGATGGCCGCAGCGTGCTGCCTTTTCACGCCAACCTGCTGCAGGCAGCCATTTCCACCGGCGCGCCCGTGATGCCCGTGGCCCTGGGTTATCGCGACCCGGTCGGCAGGACCATCAGCGACGCGCCGCTGTTCATTGGTGACACGACGCTGGCCTCATCGATCTGGCGCACCTTGTGTGCCGACGGTGTGCTGGCGGTGGTCAATCACGGGTCTCCCGAGCCGGCACACGGCCGCGAACGCCGGATATGGGCGCGGGAACTGCAGGAAACGGTCGGCCGCTTGGCCGCCGATATCTGAGGCG
>SBFU01000186.1 GCA_006227785.1 Burkholderiales bacterium | reverse complement strand
GCCTGCTACCGCTTGCCGATGGTAGCCGGTGACGAACACCCCCACGATGCGGGTGCCGGCATTACGCCGGATTTGCCAGACGCTCGGCTCGTAGGCACCCAGAACGAGCACGACGGGACGCCCCGGCTGGTTCACAACGACATCGAAGCCAGTGGCTTCGTGCCCCGACGAATCGATCTGGAAGCCAAGCTTGCGGCCCTGATAGGCGCCACCGGCAAGCAGCAAGAAATCAGTCGGCAGGTTCTCGCGGAACCGGCTACAGGCGTCCACCATGTGTGGTGGACGTGGGGCCGGCTGGGCTGCAACCTCGGCTGCAGCCACTTGCGCTTCCGCTGTCTGCGGCGGCGCTGCCGGCGCCTCCTCTAACACGTCTGGCGATGCTACGACTGGAGACGGGGCGTGCGGGGCGCTCTCAGGTCGGGCGAAAACAAACACGAATATGGCCAAGGAAAGTGCGCCAACCAGCATCACCGTCCGCTTGCTGAAAGTGCTTCCATCAGCCGAACTGGCCGAACGATCCGGTGTGTGCGCGCGTACCGAAGCACGACTACCGACTGGCCGTGTCACACGGGCTGGCGTGTTGGCGCCCTGTTCCGGCGTGGGCGGCACAGCACGGGCGCCCATCTGACCGCCTGGACGCGGCGCGACCCGGGGCGGGATCTCTTCTTCGCGCCGCGGCGGGATTGGCGCGAGCCAGGCCACTGCCAGAAACACCGCACCGGCCAGCAACAAGGCAACGATGTTGGCGAGTTCACCAAGCGAACCAAAATCGAACAGAACGAGCTTGATGGCCGACAGCGCCAGCAAAATGGCGCCAATGCCCCACAGGCTGCGTGAAGCGATGCGCGCACTCCACCAGCAAATCGCACCCCCCAGCGTGGCCCACATGAAGGAGACAACCGCGGGCCATTCCATGCGCGCCAGATCGGCCACGGTCAAGATTCCAGGCGGCCCGAACCAGCGCAGCAGCATCGCCTGCAGCACGAAGGCGGCGATGGCGACGGTGACGCCACCGGCGACATTCCTGCGGTCCTCTGAGGCTGCCCACGCCAGTATCGCAAGGGTTGCCACGCTCGCCACGTCGAATGCCACGGGCCACGGTCCGCGCGCGATGTGCGCGAGCAATATGCCGGCCATCACCAGCGCGATGACCCAGAAATACAACCAGCTTCCGCTTGTCCAGACCGAAGCACGCCATCCACTCGCCTTGCCCCAATACGCTACTGCAAGTACCGCCAGCACGACGAGCGTCATTGCAAAGAACGGCATATGCCACGCAATCACGCTGCTGATCTCCAGCGCCCACGGCGCCAGCACCAGGGGAATGGTCAGTGCATACACCGGTGCAACGGGATCATTCACGTCGCCCGCCTGGTTGGCGCGAAACGCCATGACACCCAACGCCAGCGGCGCCAGGAAGACGAAGCCCCAGGTCGCCTGCACGGGCGCATCGAACGCGGCCCACCACGCGGTGACGATGGAGAGCACGGCGAGGCTGCCCAGCCACACCACGCTCAAACGCCGATGGATCGGCGACACTGCCACGGCCAGCACAGCGGCGATGACCGCCGCATGAACAAGCTGAGGCAGGATGTCCAGTTCCAGGCGCGCGATCTCGATGGCCAGAACAAGGCCCGCCCATACCCAGCCCACGATCGACAGCACATCGCCCAAAGGCAGGTCACGGCGCCGTGCGATGACCCCAGCCGTGATCAGGGCCGCAACCCCGATCAGGCGCAGCGCGAAGGTCTGATTCAGGAAGACTTCACCCACGGCGGGATGCAGCAGCGCATCCTGGATATGGAACACGGCCAGCAGCAGCACCGCGCCCGTCAGAAGCATCTCGGCCTTCTTGCCGAACCCCAGCCTGGGTGCGGCAACCAGCAAACCGGTCGAAGCTACCAGTCCCACCAGCGACCAGGGCACGTCTTCCACGTAGAGCACGGCCGCCACAAAAGCCAAGAGAAAGGCGATCAGCCCGTGCTGCAGTGCGCCTTCCCATTGCAGGACGCGGATCGCGCCGGACGCGATCGCCCACAAGCCGGCCAGCATCAGAATACCCAGCGCACCGTCGGTTCGGAGATCGGGTGAAATCAGCAACATCAGCATTGCCGCAACCGCTGGCAGGGCGACGGCATAGCCGATATCGAGCCGCTTCAGCCACGCGTGGTGCACGGCATGGCGCTCGGCCATGGGCATGCCCAAATGGACGGCCACGAGCGCAAGCAGCAAGGGCTGCATTACATCGAAGTGCTGCGGATCGTAGAACGCGCGCGTCCACGCGAAGAACACCGACCCTGCCAGCGTAAACAGGAAGCTCAGATGAATGAGCGCACGCCAGCCGCGCACATAGACAAGCGCGAACGTGAACACGCTGGCCCCGAGGTAGTAGCCGTAGATCACCGTCGGGTCGGGCTCGCCCAGCGTGAACGCCGGCGATACAAAGGCACCGAGCATGGCAAGCACAGCGATCGAGAGGGCGTTTGAACGCACCGCGAAGATGCCTGTCGCCGCCGCCACCAGCACCAGCAAGGCGAGCGCAGTCGTACTCGCCACATAGCCAAAGAAACCGTAAGCACTGTAAGCCGTGAGATACGCCACGCCCAGCGACGCCCCAGCAAGCGCGAGGTGCAATGCGCGCCTATTCGGCTGGCTGCGCAGCAGATACGACACTGCCGCCAAAAACGCCGATGCGACGACACCCGACCCGATCTTGATCTCGGGTGAAATGCCAACAGTAAGGAGAAAATACCGGATCAGCGCCCCGACCCCGATGATGACGAGACCAGCACCCACCTTGGCCGGCCAATTGCCGCTGACCAGCCAAGTCAGGAGCCCGGCATGCCGCAACCTGGGCTGTGTCGAATC
Source organism: Burkholderiales bacterium (assembly GCA_006227785.1). GTDB lineage: Bacteria > Pseudomonadota > Gammaproteobacteria > Burkholderiales > Burkholderiaceae_C > Hydrogenophaga. The sequence continues at coordinate 1,274 of SBFU01000186.1, read as the reverse complement.
AACAGCCGTTTCAAACGCCAGCAGCGCGAAGAAAAGACAGGCAATGCCCAGGATGAACGCCAGCGACGTTAGCGTAATACCTTCTTGAACCATGCCATCCCCTTAGGTTTTCATAACGTTATCGCAATCACGGAGTCGCCCCGACCTGCCCCTGCACTTGCATCAATGCGCGCGCTTAATCGCAATCTGTCCGCTATTGTTTGTTGAGACCCAACCCTGTGGGTACGTTTTCCATTATCGAAATTACAAAGGTCAGCCATACAGGCTAGCCCTTGCATGTCGACACAAAGCAGGCACAGATCAGGGTTGCACTGGTACAGGTTGGGCGGTGCTCGCCACGCTGGTTGACGGGTCCGTAGCCGCTTCAGGCTTGGGTGATGGCGCCGCATCGGTCGGCGGTGCATCGACGGTGACTTTTTCTCCCATCCATACGGTAATCAGGGTTGGGTAGTCGTACGCTGCCCCGCTGGCGACATCGACACCTGCACCGATCACGCCGCCGAAAATAATGTTGCCGAAAGCCATGGCCTTGGTGGAAGACTTGACGCTGGCAACACCGGGCTCCTGATTGGGCTTTTCGCAATTGACCAACAGGTCACCGTAGCTCCTGCGAACGCTAACCGATCCAGGGCTGGTAACGAACCAAGTACCTTTGTCATTGGTAAGCCTGCACTGCGCACTGGCAACCGCCTCACCCTGCTTGCTGCGAGTTTCCACGGAAACGCTCTGGTTGTGTCCGGTAACGATGGATGCGCAGCCTGATCCCAGAAGGGTCAGCGATAGGGCTGCAACGGCATTGATTCTGTTCATATCTTCCTTCCTCGATTGATTATCTGCTTTTGAAATTACAGTCGCTCAATTCCAACCGGTATTCGCTGGATTTTCGCGCCGATAGAACCCGCTCTTGCATGCACAAACGTCCCTATCCCGACATCGCGGAAGGACTCATTTGTTTTGCAAGATCTGACACCATTTTGTATGTGCCCACACACCAAAGGTATGAGCGACACAGAATCCTATCCTCCGCTTTGTTGTCCTCAGGCATTGCGCCTAGGTTTGGGGGAGACTCTGCAAGGCAGGCATTGGTTTTGTCTATACGACTTTAGTCGTAGTCACAGACAACACATTGATTTAAATATGAAAATATTTGCGCGGCAGGCCTGAAAGGTCGCAAGACCTCAGATGAGGCAGTGACTCGTGGGTGGCGAACAGGTCGGGAATGAACAACAGGAACAACAGGGGACGGGACAACAACAGGGCAACAACAGGGGACA
>SBFU01000019.1 GCA_006227785.1 Burkholderiales bacterium | reverse complement strand
TCGCGCACGCGGGACAGCAACTGGGTGGCTGTCAGGGAGTCGCCGCCGAGGGCCAGGAAGTTTGCCTCCGGTGGCACGCTCTCCAGGTTCAGCACTTCCGCCCACAGAAGCGCGAGCCGGGCCTCGGCCCGATCCGTCTGCGCAGTGCCTGGTGTTCCAACCACCGGCATGGGCCGCTGACTGTCCGATGTCGTGTCGGCCAGTTCACCCGCGAGGTACTTCTGGCGCGCCAGTCGCCGCTGCAGCTTGCCACTCGACGTGCGCGGCAGGGCAGCTCCAGGCAGCAGCGCCACCTCAAGCAGCTCCAGGTCGTGCGTCTGCGCGATGGCCTGGCGCAGCGTCTGCCTCAGGGGCTCCATCTCGGTCGGGGCGATCTGCCGGCGGCATTCCACCAGCAGGACCGCGCGTTCCCGGCCCATGTGGTCGACGCCGATGGCGACGACACCCGCAGGCCGGACCCAGGTCGAGGCAAGCTGTGCCGTCTGCTCCAGGTCCTGGGGGTGGATGTTGCGCCCGTTGACCACGATCAGGTCGCTGTGGCGGCCCGTGACGAACAGCTCCTGTCCTTTCAGGAATCCCAGGTCGCCCGTTCGCAGGAAGGCATGGCCCGGTCCGTCTGCGCTGCCCTGGATGTGTCCGCCAAAACGTTCCCGGCTTGCATCGGCATGTCCCCAGTAGCCTTGACCAACACTGGGACCACGGACCCAGATTTCGCCGACCTCGTCGGGCCGGCAGGGCAGGCAGGACTGGGGGTGCACGATGCGCACCTCCAGTCCCGGCAGCACCTGTCCGCTGCCCACCAGCTCACGGGCCTGCGGTGCGTCGGGGGCGACTTCGCTGACCTGATGCGCCCGCTCCAGCAGTTGGCCGTCGACCGAGATCAGCACCGGCGTCTCACGGGAGTTGCCCAGTGAGACGGCCAGCACCGCCTCGGCCAGGCCGTAGGAGGGTGCGAAGGCTTCGGCTCGGAATCCGAACCGGCCGAACGCCTCGGCAAAGCGCCGCAGGGTGCGTGGCCGGATCGGCTCCGCCCCGCAGGTGGCGAGCTTCCACTGGTCGAGCCGGGCATGCCAGTCCGGCTGGCGCTCCAGTGCCTGCACACAGGCCTCATAGGCGAAGTCCGGCGCGCCGCAGTGGGTGACCTGGTGGCGGGCCATCGCCTCCAGCCAGCGCAGTGGGCGCATCATGAATTGCCGGGGCGACATCAGCAGCGACGGGGCACCGGTGTACACCGGCATCAGCAGGCCGTGCAGGAGTCCGTAGTCGTGAAACCAGGGCAACCAGGTCAGCGAGCGGCTGGTGGCCGGGTCGATGGTTTCTGCGGCGACCAGTGCGCTGCACTGGGCCAGGACGTTGGCGTGTGTGATGGCCACGCCACGGGGGTTGCCGGTAGAGCCCGAGGTGTATTGCAGGTAGGCGACGTCGTTCCCGCGGCCCGGGTCGAAGCAAGCGGCCAGCTCGGGTGGTGCGTGCCCTGGCCCGGGCACAACGGCAAGATCTTCGATCGTCCGCCAGGGGGCTTCAGGTACCCGTGCCCGGGCTGCGGCCAAGTGGTCGCGGTGCGTGAAGGCGAGGGCAACCCCGGCATCCTTGCAGATCGACCGCAGCCGACGCCAACTGGCGTCGGAGTGCCTAAGGTCGGGGGCCGGGGCCGGGATCGCGATCACGCCGGCGGCCATGCAGCCCCAGAACAGGCGCACCGCCTCAAGCGCATTGTCAAAGGCCAACAGCACCCGGTCGCCCCTGTTCAGGTTACCCAGCAGCGCCGACGCCATCAAGGCGGCGGAGGTCGAAAGCTCGGAATAGCCAATCTGTTCAACGACCGACAGGTCTGGAGCAAGAAACTCGAAGGCGGCTTGACCGGCACGCCGGTGACCTTGCTCCAAGATCAGGCTGGAAAGGGTCTGCAAGGCGGGTAAAGAAGGTAAAGGGATGGGCGAGATCTCGCACCACTGACAAGTGAAATCATCGACATGCAGTCAGGGTCGAGTTTCTGCCATTCGCATGTTTTGGCAGTGTTCTAGCGAGCTTCAGCGAAGCTGCCCGAAGTGTGGTGACCGGAGGTGCATCCATGCCGTGTCGCACAGCAGGCCACCAAGCTGCCTTCGACATGCAGAAGATAACCCTCTAGGTCGTCCATATTTTCGAGCTGCACCGGGTCGCGTGCCGTCACCCTGAACCGGCTTCTGTCGGTATTCCATTGCAAATACACGTCGTGGAAGCCAAAGAGGATACCTTTCTGGGGATGGTGCCATTTGTAGACGGCTTCCTTGGCCACGAATATCTCTGCCACGCTGACGGCCTGTCTGTCGGATGGCTGCTGCCGGATTAATGTCAGCTCTTCCGGGGCACAAATGATGTCCCAAAGCGACTCGTCAATGCCTTCGTCAACTTCGACATCGATACCGATCGACTTCCAGGCAGCTTGAAGACCAACTACGGCCAGGCACACATCTCTTGAGTGCGCAATCGAACCCACGATGCCCGCAGGCCAAAGGGGCGACCGATCCTCACACACCGGGATGGGAACTTCCGTCCCATTCAAGTGACGGATGGCCGTGCGCGCTGAAGAGCGTCCAGCAGCAAACTCTCGCTGGCGTCTGGGTATGGCACCGGCAATCAGGGTCCGCTCTTGCGGCCAGAGATGATCGATGTTGCCATCCACACCGGTACATACGACAGCCGTATCTGACCCCAGCAGTTCCCGCAGCTGATTCTCGAGACGCCGATACCGGACCCGAGAGCACTCGCTTTCAACAGATCCCGTGGCAATCATGTTCAAGCTCACTGGGAGATATTGGCTCAACCCATGTACTGCCGGATCAACATGCACCTGTGCTCAAAGACGCTCTCGTCATTGAAGGGCTCGCTGTCTTGGTACGCTCTTTCCATCAGATCAGTCAGTTTGGTGCGGTCATGGGCGAGATGGGTGATGGCTGCTGCCAGATCGTTGGGTTGATGAATGGGCGTCAGCACACCGCCGTGATGCGCAGAGATCAAATCCCTTGCGTAGGCCCCGTCGTAGCCAACGATGGGAGTCGCTGCAGAGAGTGCCTCGATGAGGTTGCGGGGAGACTCGGGCGTCTTGTGACAGAAGACGAACAGATGGGCGGACCGCAATTGATCCAGGACGCGTTGGCGGTCGCGAACGAAGCCATGCAGGTGGACATGGTGTTCCAGCGCCAGCCGTGAGACCTCCTGCCTCATGGTCTCCAGCATCTCCCCATCACCCAGCCAGTGGGCTTCGAACCGTACATCTGCCTCATGCAGAACGCGCAGGGCTTCAATCCAGTCGAGGGGCCCCTTCATGGCGTCGGCCCGTCCCACGTAGCAGATCTTCAAAGGACCGCTTTGTACCGCAGCCTTTTTGGACTGCAGGTCATGCGCCGGTATCCGATCAGATTTCTTCAGGTGGATATCGTGCACGATCTCTGCTGACTTGGCGTAAGGTGCATACGTTGCGTAAGTCTCGGCACCGTGAAACAGACCAACAGTACACCGTCTCAGCAAGAACCGCTCCAGCCACTGCATCGGACGATACGTAAGCCGGGCTCGTAATCTGTGGCGCCATTTTTTGGCTGCTGATGCGTCGTGGCGAACAACCTCCGATTCGACCCGATCGGTCCAGATGGCGAATTTGCGCCCCATGCGATGGGCCTGCCACGCGCCCACGCTTCCCCAATCTCCAAAGAGACCTCCAATCGCAAAGGCCACGTATTGAGATCTTGAGATCGCCTTTCGAATGACATTTCGAGTTCTCAGATAGTGCTTGGCAAACTGGTCCGGTCTGTAGGCGGTTGGCAGCGGGATGATCTCTACCTTGGCAAAATCGATTCCAGACTGTTCAAGCGGAATCCATGAAGCCGGAGGCTCCCCGGCCTCGACCGGATGCATGACGATGAGCTTAGAAAAATGCCGCGACCAAAGGCGCAGCCCGTTGCAGGCCTGGTCTTCAAGAAGGTAGCCATCGCTTCCCTTGAACAGCGGAACAGGGGCGTAAATCAACAGGGAGTCTGGCTCGATTGACATTCCGCTTCAGCCCGTGCTGCCCTGCCCCGCCCGCATCGCCCGCCGCCTGGACATCGCATCCGAGCGCATCTGGGCCCGCTCGGCCGTCTCGGCGGCGGTCGCCGCCGTGTCTTCGGGCCT
>SBFU01000011.1 GCA_006227785.1 Burkholderiales bacterium | reverse complement strand
GGGGATCACGATGCCCGAAGCGGTCTTGGTTTCGTTTTCCAGGCGCTTGACGATCACGCGATCGGCGAGAGGACGAAGTTTCATTGCATCTCCTGAATGAGAATGGTTGGTGACATCAGACAAGACACCAGGCCGGGGCCTGGTGTGGATGGATGTGGGGTGGTGCTGTTAGCACTCAATCCCAACGAGTGCTAATCATAAGGGCTGTCCGGGGGCAATTCAAGGGGGACAGGATCTCTCGCTGACGAGCCAGGCGCCCCGATGGGTGTCAAAAGGACCGCCAGCACGTCAGCATGGACGGTCGATCTTGAGCGTCGATCGGCCTCGGCCTGCTCAAGTCATTGATTTTGGGAGATTTTTTCCCGCCTCGACGGGTGTGGATTCTGGAACACCTCAGCCCGTCTTCAAGAGCCCGTTTCGTGTCATCTCAGTTGGCATCTCCGGCCGGGTTCCTGGCTGGTCCGGGAACGGCCAGGTGGCGGCGATCGCGCTGCGCGCGCCCCAGGTAGACGGTTGGAAATCAGGGGCGCCTTTCGGGCGCCCGGTGGACGCCATGCGCACCGTTGCGGCGGTGCGCATGGGGTCATGGCCCGGTCAGATCACCAGGTCGGCCATGGCGGACTCGGGAAAAGTCAGCTCCGGCAGATCGCCATCGAAGGGCAGGTTGAAATAGAAAGTGCAGCCCTCGCCGGGAGCCGACTCGCACCAGATGCGCCCGCCGTGCCGTTCAATGATCCGCTGGGACAAGGCCAGTCCGGTTCCCGTGCCTTCGAAATCCATGGAATGGTGCTGGCGCTGGAACATCACGAACAGGTTGTGGGCCTTTTCCAGATCGAAGCCGACGCCGTTGTCCCTGACATAGAAGGTGCGGCCACCCACCGGGTTCACCTGCCATCCCAGTTCGATGACGGCCGGATCGCGCGGACGGGTGTACTTGACCGAATTGTTCAGCAGATAGCCGAACGCCTGGGCCAGCATCATGGCATCGCCCCTGACCACTGGCAGCTCGGGATCGATCGACCATTCGATATGGCGATCCGGATTTTCCTGGCGCAGGTGGGCCACCACCCCCTCCAGCAAGGGCGCCAGCGGAACCGGATGCATCTCGACCGCCACGCGGCCCAGTCGGGCGTACTCCAGCAAGCCCTCAATCATGTGGCTCATGCGCTTGGACGACTTGACGATCGAGTTGAGGTATTGAAGGGTCAGGACATCACCGGACTCGCCGATCTGTTCCTGCAGGAGGCTGACGAAGCTGGAGATGTGGCGCAGGGGGGCCCGCAGATCGTGCGAGACCATGTGCGAGAACACATCCAGATCCTTGTTGGCGGCCACCAGTTGCTGGGTGCGTTCGGCCACGCGTTTCTCCAGCTCGCGGTTGAGGTCGTTCATCACGTCTTCCAGGCTCTTGGCGGCGGTCATGTCGCGCGTGATACTGGAAAGGCCTTGCAGTTCGCCCGCTTCGTTGCGCAGCGCGGTCAGCACCGTGTGGGCCCAGAAACGCGATCCGTCTTCGCGGCTGCGCCACCCACGTGTTTCCCATTGGCCGTGCGCCTTGGCCAGTCTCAAGACCTGCTCGGGGTCGACCTCGTTCTCACCGGCGTTGTCGGTGCTCAGCAGTTCGCTGTACGGGTGACCGACAATCTGGTCCTTGCGGTGGCCGTGCAGGCGCTGCGCGCTCTCGCTCCACTCGGTGATGATGCCGTTCTCGTCGACGAAGTAGACACAGTAATCCTGGATCGCATCGATCATCAGGCGAAAGCGCTGCTCGCTCTGGAACAATTCGGCGCTGCGTTCGCGCACGCGTTCCTCCAGATCCTGGTTGGCGTGCAGCACGATTTCTTCCGTGCGCCGGCGTTCGGTGATGTCGTGCAGCTCGATGAAGATGCCGTGTATCTCGCCATCCCGCAGGTCAGGGATGTAATTGATTTCATAGTAGCGCCGTTGCCCGCTGGCATCGGTGCGCTCTGCTTCGAAGCTCTGGGCAGCACCGCTGAGAGCCGCAGCCACCTTGGGCAGGATTTCGGGCAGGACCTCCGGGCGCACCACTTCGGTCAGGTTGGACCCGATCATTTCCGCAGGGGACTTGCCGTATCGATTGGCGTGCGCCGCATTGGAATACCGGCAGACCAGATCCTTGTCGTAGTAGGCCAGTCTGGCCGGGATCCGGTCGGTGATGGCGCGCAGAAGCAGGTTTTCCGAGTCCGCTACGCTGCGGGTATCCGAGGTCGCGGTGTCGGTCGGGGAGCTGATGGGCGCGTCAAGGGGTAGGGTCATGTCCATGAAGACTCCGCGGTGAGGGTCGATGCAGGCCAGATGGGTTCTTGTGCAGTCTTATCGGCCACCCGCAGGAAAAATTCAGCCTCCGGTGCTGCCGATCGCCGTGCGGCGACGAAAGCACAAAAAAGCCCCGGCAACGGTGTTGCCGGGGCTTGAGGTGCAGTGTTTCGGCTTAACCCAGGCCGGCTGCAGAACGCAGGGCGGCGGCCTTGTCGGTGCGCTCCCAGCTGAACTCGGGCTCCTCGCGACCGAAGTGACCATAGGCCGCCGTTTTGGTGTAAATCGGGCGCAGCAGGTCCAGCATCTGGATGATGCCTTTGGGGCGCAGGTCGAAGTGGGCTTCGACCAGTTTGGCGATCTGTTCGTCCGGAATCACGCCTGTGCCTTCGGTGTACACCGTGATGTTCATGGGCTTGGCCACACCAATGGCGTATGCGACCTGCACCTGGCACTGGCGCGCCAGGCCGGCGGCGACCACGTTCTTGGCCACGTAGCGCGCGGCATAGGCGGCCGAGCGGTCCACCTTGGATGGGTCCTTGCCCGAGAAGGCACCACCGCCGTGCGGGCAGGCGCCACCGTAGGTATCGACAATGATCTTGCGCCCGGTCAGGCCGCAGTCACCCTGCGGCCCACCGATGACGAAGCGACCGGTGGGGTTGATCAGATACCGGGTGTTCTGCAGCCAATCCTTGGGCAGCACCGGTTTGATGATCTCCTCGATCACCGCCTCGATGAAGCTGTCCTTCATCTTGGTGGCGGTCTCGCTCTGGTCCGGGCTGTGCTGGGTGGACAGCACCACCGTGTCGATGCTGTGCGGCTTGCCATCGACATAGCGCATGGTCACCTGGCTCTTGGCATCCGGACGCAGGAAGGGCAGTCGACCGTCCTTGCGCAGCTGGGCCTGGCGCTCCACCAGGCGGTGTGCGTAGTAGATCGGCGCGGGCATCAGCTCGGGTGTTTCGTCGCAGGCGTAGCCAAACATCAGGCCCTGGTCGCCGGCACCCGTGTTCAGGTGGTCATCCGACGCGTGGTCCACGCCCTGCGCGATGTCGTTGGACTGCTTGTCATAGCAGACCATGACGGCGCAACCCTTGTAGTCGATGCCGTATTCGGTGTTGTCGTAGCCGATGCGCTTGATCGTGTCGCGCGCCACCTGGATGTAGTCCACATGGGCGTTGGTGGTGATTTCGCCAGCCAGCACGACAAGCCCGGTGTTGGTCAGCGTTTCGGCTGCCACCCGGCTGCGCGGGTCCTGTTCAAAGATCGCATCAAGGATGGCATCCGAGATCTGGTCGGCCACCTTGTCCGGATGACCTTCCGAAACCGACTCGGATGTGAAGAGAAAATCGTTCGCCATATAAACTCCGGTGTGTCTGAACGGCGTTGCCGTTCTGTCAGAGTTCGGCGAACGCTTTAGCGGCATTTTTGAATCGCCCCGCAATCAGTTCATCAACTCGGCGATATCCACATTCTAGAACAAGCCCCGGCAGCCATCGGCGGTCAGCAGATCCGCCGGTCGGCTTTTGGGACATCCGTGGGAAATTACCGACATGCACGTGTTGATCCGGGCGGTCTTCCGTTCCCTGGCCTGGTTTCCGCTGCCGCTGCTGCACGCGGTGGGCTGGCTTCTTGGCTGGGTGAGTTTCCTGGTCTCGCCAAAATACAGACGTCGTCTGCTGGCCAATGTCCGACAGGCGGGCTATTCGTGGCGGGAAGCATCGTCCGCCGTGGGTGAAGCCGGCAAAATGGTTACCGAACTGCCACGAATCTGGTTCGGTCGCCCTGTTCGCGTGGGATGGGACGGGGCCGCCGCGATCGAGGCCGCCCAGGCGCACGGCAAGGGGGTGTTGTTTCTGACCCCGCACCTCGGC
>SBFU01000197.1 GCA_006227785.1 Burkholderiales bacterium | reverse complement strand
GGCCACAAGACGTACAAAAATGGCGCGACGAAGCAAGACGGATCCTCGAAATGGCAGCGGTTGGATGGGCAATGACCGGTTTCAGGCGGTCAGGTGCCGCAGGGCCAGGTCCTTGAGCAAGGGCAGTTGACCGTGGAAGAAATGACCTCCACCCGGCACCACCAGCACCGGCAGCGACTGGGGGCGGGCCCAGTCCATCACGGCGGCAAGAGGAACGGTGTCATCTGATTCGCCGTGAATGACCAGGGTGCGCGGATGGAGTTCCGGCGGAACGGTTTCGACCTGAAACCGGCTGGCCGCGGTGCCGACCAGCAACACGCGATCAATGGGTCGCCGGCTGTGCAGGTGCATCACGGCATGGGTGGTGACAAAGGCGCCGAAAGAGAAGCCGGCCAGTGACAGCGGGCCTTCTGGTGTCTGCGCGTCCACCACGGCCAGCAGGTCCTCCAGCTCGCCGCGCCCTTCGTCATACTGGCCCGCGCTGGCGCCCACCCCCCGGAAGTTGAAGCGGATGGCGGTCCAGCCGGCCTGGACCGCGGCCCGCGCCAGTGTTTGCACCACTTTGTTGTTCAGTGTGCCGCCAAACAGGGGGTGCGGATGGGCGATGACGATATGGCCAAGCGTCGACCCGCTCGGGCGGTCGATCGCCAGTTCGATCGGACCGGCCGGTCCTGCCTGCATGAGGTGTTCGGTCTGGGCGTTCATGGATGCCGGAGAATTCGGCGCGCTGCGCCGGGAAGGGGCGGTTCAGCGCCCGATGTCCGGAGGCGTCAGCAGGCGCTCAACCACCTGGCCATCGCGCAGGTGGGACTGGACGATCTCGTCAATGTCGCTCTGGTCGACATAGCTGTACCAGACCGCCTCCGGGTAGACCACCGCGATGGGGCCACCAGCACAGCGGTCCAGGCAACCGGCCTTGTTGACGCGCACCTTGCCAGGGCCGAGCAGACCCAGGGCCTTGGCCTGGGATTTGCACCGGTCGAAGGCCGCCTGCGCCTGCAGTCGGGCACAGCAGGCTTCGCCGCCGGCACGTTCGTTCAGGCAGAAGAAGATGTGACGCTCGTAATAGGAAGGACGCTCTGACATGGGGGAATTCTAGGGCCTTGCCGATCAAAGGCCCGGCTTCAGCGGGTGGCACGGGCGGATGCGGCCAGCCCGAACAGCAGGGCCATCCAGGGCCAGAGCCAACCCAGCCATTGCGACAGGCCGTGGAACCGGATGAAGCGCCCCTGCTCCCAGATCTCGACCGACTGGGCAAAGTAAGGTGTCTCGGGCACGCGGTTGAGCAAGGTCAGCGACACCGCGAGGCACAGCAGCATCAGGACCACACAAAGCCGGCGCGGCAAGGTCGCCAGGCCCAGCGAAGCCAGAACGGTCAGGCCGCAGCCCAGCAACACCTGCGGATTGACCCAGGACCAGGCATGCCCGGGACCATAGGTCAGGGCATAGGAGGCGCCTTCGGCAACCGCCGCCAGCCCGACCAGGAACGGAACCAGCAAAAGGCGGCGTGTCATGGATCTCATCTGCGAGAAGCCGAGCAGCAGCGGAGCCAGCAGGCACATCGCCACGCAAAGCGTCTCGGCCAATGGACTCAAGGGCCGCAGCGCCTCTGTCGAGGCTGGAAGCCACGGCTCGAAAGGTGTGCCCGCCATCCACATGCGCAGGGCCGATTCCATGCGCTCCCACACCTGCCCGAGCCCGAAAGGAATGGGTGCCGGGTACAGCAGCGCAGGAAACCACAAACCCAGCAGCACAAGCCCGCCATGCGCGTCGGCCTCGAACCAGTCGGCGCGCCAGTGACTCCAGCGCTGCATCACGCCCCACCGGCTCAGGGTCCAGGCGACACTGGCCCCGAGCATGCCTCCGGCACCGTTGAGGGCCAGGTCCAGGTTGGATGGCACCCGCACGGGCAACAGGGTCTGGGCAATCTCGATGCCCAGCGACAACAGCACCGGCAACAGCGAGGCCAACGGCCATGACCAGCCGCCCCAGCCGGTGCGCAGCATGGCGGTGGCCAGCAGAAAACCCAACGGCACATAGCCCAGCAGGTTGGCCCAGACGTCAAACGCCGTCCAGTAGCGGGGCATGGGCGCCAGCAGCCACTCCCAGGACAGTCCGCCCTGGGCACGCCAGCCCGTGAACGGATAGAGGCTGGCATAAAGCACCAGCACCGAGAACAGCAGAGCCAGGGTCCAGGCCGAGGATCGGGATTTCATGGCCGGCAGGTTCTGCGCGGACGGCCAGTGGCTCAGAACGGCTTGAGCACCACCAGCAGCACGACAGCCACCATCATCAGGACGGGCGCCTCGTTGAACCAGCGGTACCAGACATGGTTGCGCCGGTTCTCGCCGCGCTCGAAACGCACCAGCATGCGGGAACAGGCGTGGTGGTACCCGAGGATGAGCAGCACGATCAGCAGCTTGGCGTGCATCCAGCCGTTGCCGCTGCCCAAACCGATGCCGTAACCCAGCCACAGCCAAAGACCGAGACCCAGCGCGGGCACAGCCAGCAGGTGGGTGAAACGCATCAGCTTGCGTGCCATGAGCAGCAGACGCTGTCGCTCGGCCACGCTCTCGGGAGGCACCATGGCCAGGTTGACGAAAATCCGCGGCAGGTAGAACAGACCCGCGAACCAGCTGGCGATGAACACGATGTGGAAGGCTTTGACCCAGAGCATGGCCGCAGTTTAGCCCTCTGCCCGCCTGGGCCAGGAACCCGGCAGACAAAAAAAAGCCCGACCACCAGGGTCGGGCAGGAAGCCTTTTTGCTGTCACACACTAAGGCACCCGCTCAGGGAGGAAAAGCGGGGAGCTCACCTTTCGGCTTGCTCGGTCTAAATGTTACACGAAATTTACGTGTTGCCTAGCGCTGGAACCTGTCATTTCTGACAGGTGGCAAAGTGAGCGCTTTCTATTTATGTGATAGGCAACCGCACATGCCCCACCACACGCCCGTCACATCATCTTGGCCAGCTCGAACATGACGGCGGTGCCCAGGGCCTCACGGATGTTGCCGCGCCCGACCTTGGCCATGGAGAACTCCCCGAAACCGGACATGTCGAAGGAACTGTCGTCGGGCGAGATTTCGACGAAGGGGAAATCGAACACCTCGCGCAGGAGGTCGCGCCGGAAGGCTTCGAAGGCTTCGTCCTTGATCTCCGAGTCGACCACGATGAGGTTGGGCATGCGCGCCTTGAGGGCATCGCGCGCCTGGTTGAAATCGACCACGCTGTCGGAGACGATGCCGATCTCGCGCAAGGCGTCCCGCACATCGGCGCGGATCTGCAGGCTGGGCGAGATTGTCAGCACATAGGTGCCCGAAAGCGACTTGAACATCGAGGAGTGCTCGTCGGACAGGTCGACCGCCGTGATGCCGTCGACCGCCTGGACGGTGCGGGTGAACAGGGCGGTGAATGAAACGCCTTCCTCCGTGATGGTGCGCTCGATCTCGATGCCGCCACCGACCAGGGCGATCTGGCGAATCAGCATCCAGCTCAGGCTGTCGGGCATGACATGGCTGGACGGGGGCACGCCGTCGTTGGAGACGCGCATTTGCAACCGGGCGTGTTCCGGCCAGTTGTTGAGGTCCATGCGCAGGTCGATGCGGGTACCGAAAGGCAGGCCCCAGTCCAGCACGGCGTTGACGAAGGTGTGGGCAACCGTGGGGTCGATCAGCACCTCGACCGGTTTGAGCTTGCGCCGCAGTGCGATGCCAAGAATGCCCAGTTCGGCCTTGCGCTCTTGCAGCACGCCTTCGACCAGCCCCCCCATGTTCACCTTTTCATGCGACTGGCGGATGCGGCCACTGTAGAAGCGCAGGATTTGCTGGGCATTGAGGCCGGCCTGCTTGATGCGGTCGGCCGGCACGGTCAGCGCGCGGTGCTCGATCTTGCTGATGCGGCCCTTGGCCAGCAGTTGGTCGGCCACATTGTTCACTGCACTCACCCCCTCGGTGAGCTGATCCGCCAGGTTGCCGACCAGTGCCGGCCAATGGTCGTCCAGCGCCCACGCTTCTGCCTCTGGGGTGGCGCCCCCTCGGGTGGTCACTGGAACGGCGATGGCGGGTTTCTTCGGGGCTTGCATGTCGGACAAATCGGTGTAGGGTGCACGTGGACCGGATCGGGTCGGGCGCAGAGCCTGATTGGCTGCAGTCCGAAT
>SBFU01000123.1 GCA_006227785.1 Burkholderiales bacterium | reverse complement strand
CTGGTGGTGGTGGACATGCACGCGGCCCACGAGCGCATCGTCTACGAACGCCTGAAGCAGCAGCTCGACGCACACCAGGTGATCAGCCAGCCGTTGCTGATCCCGGCCACGTTTGCCGCCACGCCCGAGGAGGTCGCCACCGCCGAGACCGCGGGCGAGGTGCTCGCGCAGCTGGGGCTGGAGATCGTGCCGTTTTCACCCAAGACCCTGGCGGTGCGGGCCGTTCCCGGCACCCTGGCCGCGGGCGACCCGGTGGAGCTGGCGCGCAGCGTGCTGGCCGAGCTCGGCCAGCACGACGCCAGCACCGTGGTGCAGCGTGCGCGCAACGAGCTGCTGGCCACCATGGCCTGCCACGGCGCGGTGCGTGCCAACCGGCGGTTGACGCTGGACGAGATGAACGCCCTGCTGCGCCAGATGGAAGTGACTGAGCGCAGTGACCAGTGCAACCATGGCCGACCCACGTGGCGCCAGTTGGGCATGAAAGACCTGGACAGCCTGTTCCTGCGAGGGCGCTGAACCCGTTCCGGCGAATGCGCGCGCGAGACGGTCGGGATTGGCAACCGTGCCGTGAACTTTCCGGCCAGAACACGCATCCTTGCAAGCTGTGAAACGTCTGATCGCCCTCTTTCTGATCGCATTGGCCGCCATGAGCGGTTGTGCCACGCTGGACGAGCGCCAGCGCGAATGGATCTTCCAGCCGTCCGACCGCAGCTGGTGGCGTGGGGAAGAAGCGGCTGCCGGCATGCAGGATGTCTGGATCGACTTCCAGTCGACGGTCACTGGCGAGCCGGTGCGGCTGCATGGCCTGTGGGCCGAGCACGACGACTTTGCCAGCCGCCCCGACATGCCGGTGTTGCTGTACCTGCACGGCGCGCGCTTCAACGTCGTGGGTTCGGCGTTCCGGGCCCGCCGCATGCAGGAGCTGGGCTTCTCGGTGCTGCTGGTGGACTACCGGGGCTTCGGCAAGAGCACGTCCCGGCTGCCCTCCGAGACCATGGCCTACGAAGATGCGCGCGCCGCCTGGGACTGGCTGGCCCAGCAACACCCGGATCGGCCCCGCTACATCTTCGGCCATTCGCTGGGCGGCGCCATCGCCATCGACCTGGCCACGCAGGTGACCGATGAAGCCGGCACCCTGGTCGAAGGCACGTTCACATCGATTGCCGACGTGGTGAGCCATTTCCGCTGGGGTTGGCTGCCGGTGCGACCCCTCATCACCCAGCGCTTCGAGGCCATCGAGCGGGTGGGCCGGATCGGTTCACCCCTGCTGGTGGTGCATGGCAGCGAAGACCGCCTGATTCCCCCGGTTCTGGGCCAGCGGCTGTATGAGGCGGCGGCCGATCCCAAGGCCTTCGTGCTGGTCGAGGGAGGCTCCCACCACAGCACCAATGCCGTGGGGCAGGGTCAGTACCGTGAGGCACTCGCCCGCCTTTTCGGCCTGGGCCGCGACACCACCCTGGCCGCCAGGTGAGCGACAGCATTCTGCTACCCTCGGGTGGATGTCCTCCCTCCTCTCCGATCGGACGCCGGCCAACGGGATGAGCCCGGGCATGGTGGTTCTGGCCCTTTCACTGCTGCTGGGGCTGCAGCCCATCACCACCGACCTCTACCTGCCGGCGCTCCCGGCCATGACGCAAGGGTTCGGAGCCACCATGCCGCAGGCCCAGCTGACGCTCACCGCCCTGCTGCTGGCCTTCGGCATGTCCCAATTGGTCTGGGGCCCGCTGTCGGACCGCTTCGGTCGCCGCCCTGTGCTTCTGTGGGGACTGGCGCTGTATGTGCTTGCGTCCGCGGGCAGCGTGGTGTCGGGCAGCATGGAGCAGCTCGTTCTCTGGCGCACGCTGCAAGGTGTGGCCATGGGTGCGGGTGTGATGGGTGCCCGAGCCATCGTGCGCGACCTGTACCCACCGGCCGAGGGCGCCCGCATCATGTCCAAGGGGCTGACTGGACTGGGGGTGATCGCCTGCGCCAGCGCACCACTGGGGGCCTTGTTGGCCGAGTATCTCGGCTGGCGAACCGCCCTGGGGGCTCTGGCCGTCTTCGGCGCGGGCACCCTGCTGGTGCTGGCCTGGCGATTCGAGGAAACCCTGTCCCAAAAAAACATGGCGGCCCTGCAGCCGGCCACCCTGCTGCGCACCTGGGCCCAGATCCTGCGCCACCCCACCTTCTGGGCCTACACGTTGCTGGCCACCACCTCCTACGGCGGGCTGTTCACCTTTCTGGCGGCGTCCTCCTTCGTGTTCATCCAGGTGCTGGGGCTGTCCAAACCCGCCTACGGGCTGGCCATGCTGACCATGTCGCTGTCCTACATCGTGGGCACCTTCATCTGCCGCCGCCTGCTGCCGGCACTGGGCGTCCGCCGGACGGTGGCGCTGGCCGGCGCCTGCACGCTGACCGCTGGCACGTCCATGGGTGTGCTGGCGCTGGCCGGCGTCCAGCACGTGGCGGCCATCATGCTGCCCTTCTACCTGTTCATGCTGGGCCACGGTGTGCACCAGCCCTGCGGGCAGAGCGGCGCGGTCGGACCGTTCCCGCAGGCCGCCGGTGCGGCCTCTGCCATGAGCGGCTTTCTCATGATGGTGGCCGCCTTCGTCATGGGTGGCTGGCTGGGCCGCAGCCTGGCCAACGTTGCCGAGGGCGCCGGTTCGGTGCTGCCGCTGACCAACGGCATCTGGTTCTGGAGTGTGCTCATCAGCGCCACGGCCTGGACCCTGGTGCAGCGCTTCGGCGACCCCCGCATGCCGCTGCAACGCATGGTGTCTGCCGAGGGCTCGGGCCGCTGACACCATGAACGACGCCGACTTGCTGCCCTGCCTGGTCCTGACCGGCCCGACGGCCAGCGGCAAGAGCGCTGCGGCGCTCGCCATGGCCGCGCGCTGGCCGCTGGAGATCGTCAGCATGGACTCGGCGCTGGTCTACCGCGGCATGGACATCGGCACCGCCAAGCCGACGCCCGATGAGCGCGCGGCCGTGCCCCACCACCTGATCGATGTGGTCGATCCGCTGCATGCCTACAGTGCGGCCCAGTTCGCACAGGACGCCCGTGCCCTGATCCTCGACATCCGCAGCCGCGGCCATGTGCCGCTGCTGGTGGGCGGCACACTGCTCTACCTGCGGGCCCTGCTGCAGGGCCTGGACGACATGCCACCAGCCGATGCCGGCGTGCGTGACCAACTGGAACGGGAAGCCAGCCGCCTGGGCTGGCCGGCACTGCACCAGCGCCTGGCCGAGGTGGATCCGGCCACGGCAGCCCGCCTGCCGCCGGGCGACAGCCAGCGCATCCAGCGCGCGCTGGAGGTGTTCGAGATCAGCGGTCGCCCGCTGTCTTCGTTTCATGGCGTCAGAACCGCTGCCCGCGCCCGGCTGGCCGAAGGTGCCCTGCTGAGCCTGGAGCCGACGGACCGGGCCTGGTTGCACGAACGCATCGCCCGACGATTCGACGCCATGCTTGAACAGGGCTTTCTGGACGAGGTGCATGCCCTGCGGGCACGCGGCGACCTGCACGCCGACCTGCCTTCGATGCGCTGTGTCGGCTACCGGCAGGCGTGGGAAACCCTGGACGCCCATGGCGGGCACCTGGACACCAAGGCCCTGGCGAGCCTGCGCGAACGCGGCATCTTCGCCACGCGCCAGCTGGCCAAGCGCCAGCTCACCTGGCTGCGCGGCATGCCCGAACGCGAGCTGATACCCTGCGACGCACCCGATGCGGTGGCCTCGGTGATCGACCGGTGTGCCCGTCTCATCGAGGCACTGCCATGAACTCACCCTTGCCCCTTCATGCCACCCCACCCGCCCTGGTCGTTCGCCAGCTGACCAAGCGCTATGGAGGGACCCCGGTGTTCCAGGGTGTGAGCCTCGACGTGGCCGCCGGTGAGTTCGTGGCCATCGTGGGCGAGTCCGGTGTGGGCAAGTCCAGCCTGTTGAACTGCCTGGCCGGGCTCGATTCCTGGAGCGAGGGGCATGTCGTTCACCAGGGCCTTGACCTGTCCACACTGGACGAAGCGCAGCTGGCCCTTTGGCGCCGGCAACACCTGGGTTTTGTGTTCCAGGCCTTCCACGTGCTGCCCCATCTGGACGTGGCCCAGAACGTCGGCTTGCCCCTGCTGCTCCTCAAACGTGCGGACACCCGGCGGGTACAGGCCATGCTGGACGCGGTCGG
>SBFU01000233.1 GCA_006227785.1 Burkholderiales bacterium | reverse complement strand
GAAACGATCTTCCAGCGCGGGCCCCGCTACGTGGGGCACACCAACGCCGTGGCGAACGTGGGCGACTACCACGCCCTGCCGCACGAACAGCAGGGCCGTGCGCTGGTGCGCACGCCACAAGGGGTGGAACTGGTTTCCAATGTCTGCCGCCACCGTCAGGCGGTCATGCTCAATGGCCGCGGGAACCTCGGCGAGAACGGCAAGGGGCATGCAGGCGGTCACATCGTCTGCCCGCTGCATCGCTGGACCTACAGCGGTGGCCAGGGCAGCCAGATCGGTTCGCTGCTGGGGGCGCCCCACTTCTCGCACGACCCTTGCCTGGATCTCAACCGCTACGCCCTGCGCGAGTGGAACGGCATGCTGTTCGAGGACAACGGCCGGGACATCGAGGCCGACCTGGCCGGCATGGGTCCGCGCGCGGCACTGAACTTCGAAGGCATGGTCCTCGATCATGTGGAGTTGCACGAGTGCAACTACAACTGGAAGACCTTCATCGAGGTCTACCTGGAGGACTACCACGTCGAGCCCTTCCATCCCGGTCTGGGCAACTTCGTCACCTGCAGCGATCTGCGCTGGGAGTTCAAGCCGGAGTACTCCGTGCAGACCGTCGGTGTGCAGAACCTGTTGTCGAAGTCGGGCAGCCCGGTCTACCAGCGCTGGCACCAGCAGCTCATGCAATACCGCAACGGCCAGCTGCCCGAGCACGGTGCCATCTGGCTGACCTACTACCCCCACATCATGGTGGAGTGGTACCCGCACGTGCTCACGGTCTCGACCTTGCACCCGGTCAGTGTGGACAAGACGCTGAACATGGTGGAGTTCTATTACCCGGAGGAGATCGCCGCATTCGAGCGCGAGTTTGTGGAGGCGCAGCGCGCTGCCTACATGGAGACCTGCATCGAGGACGACGAGATCGCCGAGCGCATGGACGCCGGCCGCAAGGCCCTGCTGGCCCGGGGTGACAACGAGGTTGGCCCCTACCAGAGCCCGATGGAAGACGGGATGCAGCATTTCCATGAGTGGTACCGCAGGCAGATGGGCCATGCGCTGAAGGACTGATGCATGCAGGCCCTCTGGATGCTGCTGGCATCGTTCTTTTTTGCCAGCATGGGGGTCTGCATCAAGTTCGCATCCGTTCACTACAACAGCTTCGAGATCGTGGCCTACCGGGGTGCGGTGGGCGTGCTCTTCCTGCTGGCGGTCACCCGGACCCGGGGCGTGTCGCTGCGCACGTCCGTGCCCATGATGCATTTCTGGCGCAGCGTGGTCGGCACCATCGCCCTGACGTCGTGGTTTGTCGCCATTGCTGCCTTGCCCCTGGCCACGGCGGTCACCCTCAACTACATGAGCAGTGTCTGGATTGCCGCTTTCCTGCTGGGGGGTGCGCTGCTCATGCAGGGGCGCAACGCGCCCATCCGCCGCCAGGGTCCGTTGTTCCTCACCGTGCTGGCCGGTTTTGCCGGCGTGGCCATGATGCTTCGACCAACGCTCAACGAGGACCAGGTGGTCGGAGCGCTGGTCGGTCTGATGTCTGGTGTGTTCTCTGCGTTTGCCTACCTGCAGGTGGCCGCCCTGTCGCGGGCGGGCGAACCGGAAAGCCGGACCGTGTTCTACTTTTCATGCGGTGCCGTGATCGCGGGCCTGCTGGGCATGGCTTTCATGGGTGCCAGCCCTTTGCGCTGGCCAACGGCGCTCTGGCTGCTACCGATCGGTCTGCTGGCGGTCCTGGGTCAGCTGTGCATGACCCGCGCCTATTCACGCGGCGCCACCATGGTGGTGGCCAATCTGCAGTACACGGGCATCGTTTTTGCCGGCCTTTTCGGCATCACCATTTTCGGAGACCGGCTCCCCCTGATGGGCTGGCTGGGCATGGCGCTGATCGTGGCCAGCGGCATCCTGGCCACCGTCTTGCGCGCCCGAGCGGTTCCCCATTCGCCTGCCGAAGACCACAGCTGATGTGAAAGGTCGCACAGACCTCGGCCAGACTTAAACCTTTGGTGTGATCGCCATTCGGGTGGCCCTTGTTCCACAATGGGCAGCCATGTACACCACGCTGATTGACGCCGAAAAACTTCGCACCCTCATGGCGAGCGAAGCCCCATTGAAGCTGTATGACTGCAGCGTCGACCTGATGGATCGCGCACTGGGGCGCGCCCGGTACGAACAGGGTCACATTCCTGGCGCCATCCATGCCGACCTGGAAACCGATCTGAGCGACAAGGGCGGCAGCGACGCGGTCTGTGGCGGACGCCATCCTCTGCCCTCCAGAGAGCGATTTGCGGCGTGGCTGGGGCGCACCGGATTGCAACCGGAGATGCAGGTGGTCGTCTGCGAGGCACAGGGCAGCGCCTTCAGTGCACGCCTGTGGTGGATGCTCAAGTGGTGCGGCCACGAGGCGGTGGCTGTGCTGGACGGCGGCGTGAAGTACTGGGTCGAGCAGGGCGGCGCTCTGGAATCGGGCCCGGGACCGACACCGGCGGCTCAGGCCGCACCGTACCCGTTGCGGGAGCCCCGGGTCACGATGCTCAGCGGCGCACAGGTGGCCAGCCAGTTGGGGGCAACCGCCCAGACCCTGATCGACGCCCGTGCCGCACCTCGGTTTCGCGGTGAAGTCGAACCGCTGGACCCGGTCGCGGGACATATCCCTGGCGCACTCAACCGGCCCTTCTCGGACAACTTCGGCCCCGATGGGCGGTTCAAGCCAGCGGATCTGCTGCGCCAGGAGTTCGAAAGCCTGCTGTGTGGCCGGGACCCATCCACGGTGGTCCACCAATGCGGCAGCGGCGTCACCGCCCTGCCCAATCTGCTGGCCATGGAACTGGCCGGACTGGGACGCACCATCCTGTACCCAGGCAGCTGGAGCGAATGGTGCCGCACACCAGGCAACGTGATGGCGAGGTCAAGTTGACCAGATCAACGCCGATGAATTGACCAGGTTTGATTCGAACGCCTCAGCAGACCGCCCCAACAAAGCGTCCTTCAGAACGCCCACACGAACGTGTCCGCCAGCCATTCAGCCAACAACAAGGACTCACCCGATCTGTCCCGCAAGCGGTCAACGATCGGGCTCATCGCGTTGGTGGTGGCCATTTCAACGTCATTGCTGTCCGTCACCCTGTTTCTTCAAGGGCCTCAGCTGAGCGACGGTGCTGCTCCGTTTCTGATTGCGATCACCGCCTGGGCGTGTGTTCTCCTGGTCAGGAGCAAGCGCGACAGGTTCGTTCCCCATGCCCTGATCGCAGCGACCATGGTGGCCGCCATCATCGCGCTCCTTTCATTCGGATCGGTTCGTTCTGCCGGATCGGTACTCTTTACCGTGGTGGTGGCCGCAGCGGGCATTTTTCTGGGTTCCCGGGCCTTGGTGGCGACGGTGGTGACTGGCGTGATTTCGTTGGGCGCACTGATCGCGGCCGAGACTCGAGGCTGGTTGCACGAACCAACCCTGGATGTCGGCTTTCTGGTTTGGCTGACCCATGCCACCACAATGACGGTGACCGCCATCATTGTTTTTCATGCCCGTCGCACGCTGGAGACCGCGCATGAAAAGACGCAGCAGGAACTGCTGCTGCGCCAGCAGACCGAGCAGGAGCGCGACCGGCTGATCCGCCGTTTCAGCCGCATGTTCCGCAGCAGCCCCAGCCCGATGGTGGCCCAGTCGGCCATCAGTGGTGTCATCCTGGATGTGAACCCGGCCTTTGAGAGGGCCTATGGCTACAGCCGCGACCAGATTCTGGGACGAACCGACCAGTTCTTCTGGGCCGATCAGCAGAACAGGAAAGAACACGCCCGTCGACTGCTGAAGGTGCGGCGGATCATGCAGCACGAGATGGACGGGATACGGGCCGATGGGGCCGTGTGCAAGGTGATGCTGTCCAGCGAGCTGAGCGACGATGAAGACGATGTGCTGGCCATCAGCACCCTGATCGACATCACGGAGCAGCAGCGCATGGTGGATCGTTTGCGTCGCTCGGAGGAGCGCTTCTCCAAGGCGTTCAACTTCAGTCCGCTGAACATGACCATCACGCGCCTGGCAGACGGCAGCTTCGTCGAAATCAATGATGCCGAGGACCGGGTACAGGGTTTCACGCGGGCCGACCTGATGGGCAAGACGTCGCTGGACGCGGGGTCGTGGCTGACACCCGAAGACCGCGCGGCCTTTGTTGAACTCCTGATGCAT
>SBFU01000055.1 GCA_006227785.1 Burkholderiales bacterium | reverse complement strand
GGACGCGATGTCCTGGGCCAGCCGGTTGACGGTGTCGACCGAGCCCTGCACCTGCTGCTGGGTGCTGTCGCGCAACAGGTCGAGCTGGCCGGCGGTGTTGCGCATGCGGCTGGCGAATTCGTCACCCCGCGCGATGGCGACCACGCGGGCGGTGAGGTTGGAGGGCGACGAGGCGACGTCGCTCCAGGCATTGAGCATGTCGTTCATGGACGCGCCCAGACCGCCGCTGCCCAGGGGAAAGGCGCTTTCAAGCTGCTGCAGTCGTGACAGCCGAGCCGCGTCGGCCGCAGCAACGGCGGAGGTCAGGCGGGCTTCGCGGGTCAGGTAGGCGTCGTGGGCACGTTCAACGGTGTCGATGCTGACGCCTTTGCCGAAGTAGCCGTTGCCAAAGAACTGGTAGCCGGCGGTCTGCAGCTCCACGCGCTGGCGGGAATAGCCGGGCGTGTTGACGTTGGCGATGTTGTGGCCGATGACCTTGAGGGCGGCCAGGTTGGTGTTGAGGGCGTTGGCGCCGATGTTCAGGGCGGACATGGCTCAGCCTCCTGCGGCAAGGCAGGCGTCGGGACGCACGGGAAGGCGACGCTGGTGAGCGCGGCGATGGGGGTTCATGTCTGTGCCCGCTGCAGGTTCAGCGTCATGTTGATGGCCCGGGTCAGCT
This sequence comes from Burkholderiales bacterium, assembly GCA_006227785.1. Lineage (GTDB taxonomy): Bacteria > Pseudomonadota > Gammaproteobacteria > Burkholderiales > Burkholderiaceae_C > Hydrogenophaga. Next base: position 3,524 of record SBFU01000055.1, on the reverse strand, counting down.
TGACGGCGTACTGGGGGTCGGTGGCGTAGCCGGCCCGCTGCACGCTGCTGGCAAAGCCCTGCACCGAATCGAGCTGCTCCATCACCGGCTGGTAGCGGGTGCTGCGGCTGATGAGACGGGCGTAGTCGCGGAAGGCGTCTTCGTAGGAGTCGTAGGCGCGGAACCGGGCGACCGTCTTGCGAGGTTCGCCGTTCACGTATTCGGTGGTCATGACCTCGGCCACCTTGCCCTTCCAGGCGGAGGTGGCCTTGATGCCGAACAGGTTGTGCGAGGTGCTGCCGTCGCGGTGGCGGATTTCGCTGCGTCCCCAACCGGTTTCGTGCGCCGCCTTGCCCAGCATGAAGCCGGCCGGGATGCCCGACTCCTGCGACACGCGGGCCGCCGCATCGCTGTGGCGCGAGACGAAGTCGGCCTGTCGGCTGCCGCCGGCGGATGCGGCCGCACGGGAGATGGTGCTGGACGCCCGCCCTTCAGCGGCGGGCACAAGCGCGGGAACCGCTGGGCCGGACGGCCCAGCCTGGCTGCGTTCGATCTGCTGCCCCAGCTGCCGTTCGATGGCCTCGGACAGCCCGCCGGGCAGCCCGGAGAGCTGCACCGCGAACTGCTGGTCCAGCAGGTCGGTGCCCAGCTGGCTGCCGGGCCCGTCGAGCAGGCCGGACTGCTGGGTTGCCTCGCGCATGCTCTTGATCAGCTCGCGCATGAACAGCGATTCGAACTGGCGTGCGGCCTCCTTGAGCGCGGCCTTGCCGCCGTCACCCTGGCGCCCGGCGCCGTAGCGCAAGGCGTCAAGCGCGGCGGGATCGGCCGCCAGGCCCTGGGTGGTGAGGGTGTTCATTCAGATCACCTCCAGCTCCGCGTTCATGGCTCCCGCTGCCTTGATGGCCTGCAGGATGGCCAGCAGGTCCTGGGGCGTGGCGCCCAGGCTGTTGAGCATGCGCACCAGGTCGGCCAGCTGCGGCGCTGCATCCATCTGGATCAGGCTGCCGCCTTCCTGGGTGATCTGGATGTCGGCCTTTTCGGCGACCACGGTCTGGCCACCCGGGGCCAGCGGATTGGCCTGGCTGATGACCGGCGTGGAGCTGATGCTGACCGACAGGTTGCCGTGGGCCACCGCCACCGGCGCCAGCGTGACCGCCTGGTTCATGACGATGGAGCCGGTGCGGGTGTTGACAATGACCTTGGCCACCGGGATCACGGCCTGCATGGGAATGTCTTCGACCTCGGCCAGGAAGCCAACGCGGGCGTGCGGGTCAATGGGTGCCTGCAGGCGCACCAGCCGGCCGTCGATGGCGCTGGCCACGCCGGCACCCATGCGGCTGTTGATGGCTTCGGCGACACGCCGGGCGGTCTGGAAATCGGCCGCATTCAGGCCCAGGTCGATCGTCGGCCCGAGTGCAAAGGCGGTAGGTACGGTCCGCTCGACCTGCGCCCCGGCCGGGATGCGCCCGGCGCTCAGGTGGTTGACCTGCACCTTGCTGCCACCGGCAGCGGCGCCGGCGCCGCCCACCAGCAGGTTGCCCTGGGCGATGGCGTAGATCTCGCCGTCCAGACCCTTGAGGGGCGTGGCAATGAGGGTGCCTCCGCGCAGGGACTTGGCGTTGCCCATGGACGAGACGGTGACGTCGATCATCTGGCCAGGCTGGGCAAAGGCGGGCAGTTGCGCGGTGACCATGACGGCGGCCACGTTCTTGAACTGCACCTTGGCATCGGCTGGCAGCGTCAGGCCCAGCTGCTGCAGGTAGTTGTTCATGCCCTGCGCGGTGTAGGGCATCTGGGTGGTCTGGTCGCCCGTGCCGTCCAGGCCCACCACCAGGCCGAAACCGGTGAGCTGGTTGCTGCGAACGCCCTGCACCGCCGCCACTTCCTTGATGCGCACGGTCTGGGCCTGGGCCATGGATGTCCAGGCGGCCAGCAGCAGAACCGCGAACAGGGCCAGCCACAGGCGCGGCTGCAGCACAGGCGCGTTCAGCGGAAGGGGCAGGGCGTGGGCGTTCGTCATGGCCTTCATGCTAGGCCGTCTCAGAACGGCATAACGCTCAAAAAGACCCGGCTGAGCCAGCCAATTGCCTGGGCTTCATCAATGGCGCCGCGGCCTCGCGACTCGATGCGGGCATTGGCGACCTGGGCCGAGGCGACCACGTTGCCGGGCTGGATGTGACGGGGATCGACCACACCGGAGAAGCGCAGCACGTCGACGTTGCGGTTGACACCCAGCTGTTTTTCGCCGACCACCAGCAGGTGGCCGTTGGGCAGCACCTCTTGCACGGTGGTGGTGATGGTGCCCGAGAAGGTGTTGGCATTCTCGGTGTCGCCCTGCCCGGAGAACGCGTTCTCCGACGATCCACCCAGCTGCAGGTTGTTGATCTTGGTCAGGTCGTTGGGGCGTACCAGCGGCAGGGCGGACACACTGCCCGAGGCGCTGCCGGAACGGTTGACGGAGGATGTGGAGCGCTGGGTGGCACTGACCTTCTCGGTGATTTCGATGGTCAGCGTGTCGCCGGGGTGGCGCGCTCGCGGATCTTCGAAAGCCGGGCGGTAGCGGGCCGCGTGGAACAGGCTGCCGGTGGGCTGGGCATTCGCCGCCGGCACCTGCACATACTGGATCGGCCGGGTCGGCTCGATTTCGACCGGCTTGGTCATGCAACCGGCCAGCCAGACCGCCGCCCCCAGCCACAGCAGTCGCCAGTAGGGCAACAGGGGCAGCAGGCGGCCAAGCGTGGCGGCTACGACGGGTGGAAGGGTTTTCATGTGCGGGTTCCGGCTCACAGCTGCGCCAGACGCTGCAGCATCTGGTCCGAGGTCTGGATGGCCTTGGAGTTCATCTCGTAGGCGCGCTGGGTCTGGATCATGGTGACCAGCTCCTGCACGACATTGACGTTGGAGGTTTCGACATAGCCCTGCATCAGATTGCCCATGCCGACCGTGCCGGGCGCGCCGTTGACCGGGGCGCCGGAGGCCACCGTCTCGGCGTAGAGGTTCTGACCCAGCGGCTCCAGGCCGGCCGGGTTGATGAAGCTGGCCAGCTCGATGTTGCCCACCTGCTGCGGTGCGGCGTTGCCGGGCACCTTGACGGTGACCACGCCGTCGGGCGAGACGGTGATGCTCTGGGCTTCGGCCGGGATGGTGATGTCGTTGGCCAGCGGCAGCCCGCCCGAGGTGACCACACGACCCTGGGCGTCCAGCTTGAGGCTGCCGTCGCGGGTGTAGCCGGTGGTGCCGTCGGGCATGGTGACCTGAAGGAAGCCGTTGCCATTGATGGCCAGGTCCAGCTGGTTGCCCGACTGCTGCAGACTGCCCTGCGAGAAGTTGCGCGCCGTGGCGACGGTGCGCACGCCCAGGCCAAGCTGCAGACCGGTGGGCAGCTGGTTCTGCTCGTCGGCGGCTGCACCCACCTGGCGCAGGTTCTGGTACATCAGGTCCTCGAACACCGCATTGGCCCGCTTGAAGCCGTTGGTGGACACGTTGGCCATGTTGTTGGAAATCACGTCCAGCTGGGTCTGCTGGGCCTGCATGCCGGTCTTGGA
>SBFU01000247.1 GCA_006227785.1 Burkholderiales bacterium | reverse complement strand
TGGCACCTACGCAGCCGATGTCGGGGCGCACGGCATGGCTGACCATTTCTGTGAGCCACCCGGGCGAGATGACCTCGATGTCGTTGTTGATGAGTCCGAGAATGCTGCCCTTGGCATGCCGGGCAGCCATGTTGTTGATGGCCGAGTAGTTGAAGGGCTGGTCATGGCGCAGCACGCGCACCCGGCCGGCCTCCTGCCGTGTGAGCTCATCGAGGTAGGACATCGTCTGCTGGCAGGTGGACTGGTTGTCGACCACCAGCAACTCGAGGTGCGGGTAGGTGGTCTTGCCCAGAATGGACTCGATGCAGGTTCTCAGCACGTCATGGGCATCTCTGGTGGGGATGATCAGGCTCACCAGCGGTGGCGCCGGCGGGAGGGGCCAATGACTGCGATACAGCCCGGGGGCAATGACGCTGACCCGGGCGCCGGTCCGTGTGCGCTGCATGTGGTCCTCCAGGGCGCGAACGGCGGCCCCGGTGGCGTAGTCCTTGGCCTGGTGACCGCCAGCGGTCGAACCCTCGGTCTGCCGCCAGTGGTAGAGCACCATGGGCACGTGCACGATTTGCCCAGGCTCGCTGAGATGTTCGGTACACCGAAGCACAAGGTCATAGTCTTGGCTGCCTTCATAGCCCGCACGGAAGCCACCCACGGTCTTGACCAGCTGTCTTTGCAGCATGCACAGGTGACAGATGTAGTTCTGGGCGCGCAGCAGGTCCGGAGACCAGTCGGGCTTGAAAAACGGGTCGCAACGTCGCCCTTCACTGTCCAGCTTGTCTTCGTCCGAGTAGACAAGCCGGGCCTCAGGGTGGTCCTGCAAGGCACGGACCATGAAGAACAGCGCATGGGGTGCCAGCACGTCGTCATGGTCCAGCAGGGCGACGAACTCTCCGCCAGCCATCTCAAGTGCGGTGTTGCTGGCTTCACAGATGTGACCGTTGCGGGGCCGGTAGGTCACGCGGATGCGTTCGTCCCGGCTGGCGTAGGCGCTCAGCACCCGCCGCACATGTGGCTCGGTCGATGCGTCGTCAGCCACGCACAGCTCCCAATGCGGGTAGGACTGGGCCAGTACGCTGTCCAGGCAGGCCCGCAGCAGGGGCACCGGGGTGTTCCAGGTGGGCAGGACGATGGAGACCAGTGGTCGCCGTGCCCATTGGCTGACCGTCCGCCGCTGCTCGGTCAGATCCGCGATGAGCGGTTGTTCGACCTGCTGTATCCAGCTCGCGTAGCTGCTGGTCGTGCCGGCGTCCTGCGAAAACAGCCCGTCATAGGCCGACCATGCGGCTTCCAGGTCATCGTCCGATGGCCATGCGCCTCCAACGAGTGTCCGGTGATTCTCCAGCTTCCGCCTGAGCCTTTGCAGTGCTGCGCCGGGGGTCATTCTGACCAGCCTGAAGTGCCGCACCTCCAGCAGGCAGGGTGCCGTCACCGGGTCGTAGCGCAGACGGGCCGGGGATTTGAGATAGAGGAGCCGCTTGGAGACCTTTCCGTTGCGGCAAGGCAGCCCATGCGATAGGGCCTCGCTTTCACCATGGCCGTGGTCGAGATAGAAGCGCGAATGCCCCACAACGTGCTCGCAGTGCAGCTCGACTTCAACCATGTACCAGCCCGCCGGCAATATGTGTCGCAGCCGGAACTGAGGATCATCGCCGCTGACCTTGTAGGTCGGATGACGGCCTGCGCTTATCGGGCTGAGCTGGTTGGAAGGACGAAGATCGGCATGGCGGTAGACGAATCGCAGGCGCTGCCACCAGGCAGGTCTCAGACCGGAAGAACCAGAGGGGGGCAGCATGCTGTTCTTACAGTCCGAACACCACCTTCGCGCTCACCGCGATCTGGTAGATGATCTGCGTCATGTCCTTCCAGAACTGGCGCCGCTTCTCGTCCACCTTGGGCAGCACCAGCACCTGGTCGCCAGGGCGCACCACCAGGTTGGCGTTCAGGCGCCTGGCGTCGGTCTGCTCGAAACTACCGTCACGGCGTGCAATGACCACCCGGCTGTTGTCGGCGGTCTGGGTGTAGCCGCCGGCGCGGCCGATGTAGTCCTGCAGGCTCAGGTTGGGCTCGTGAGCCACCGCATTCGGAAACAGCACCTCGCCGCTGACCAGCACCAGTCCGTCCTTGCGCGGAATGCGCAGCACGTCACCGTTCTCGAGCAGCATGTCGTCTCGCTGGCCTGACTGGGCAATGACCACCTGACCCAGCGGCTCTACACGGCGCGCGCGGTCAACCCACTGCAGGGTGAGTTCGGCCTCGTCCTTGCGCAGCCGGGCTTCGTCGCTGCTGCCGCTGCGGGCGGTCAGCAGGGCGGCCTCAAGACTGCGCAGGCTGGTCTCCAGCATCTCCTTCTGTCGTTGCCGCACGCTCTGGCGGAACAGTTGCACGCTCTGCGCTTCAGCGTCCGTGGTGACCTGTATCTGGCTCAGGAGGGCACCCAGCCGCGTCCCGTAGGGCAGCACGTATTCCTGCGGGCTGGTGTGTTCGCCCTCGACGCGGACGGTGATGGTGCCCGGTTTTTTGTTGGCCGTGAACTCCAGTTCGTCACCGTTCTGGAGGCTGACGCCGGCGGCCTCGCTCAGCGGGTAGTACTCCGTGTTGCGCACGGTGCCGGTGTTGCGCACCACGCGCACATGGGTGGCCTGGGCCATGGGCTTGGCCAGCTCCGCCAGGCTGGCCACGGTGGGTGCGGCGGCATCGGTGGCGAATTCAAAGCGGCGGGCATTCTGCGCCAGACCGCTGACGCGCACCGTGCCCTGGCGCGGCGGCACGAAGATGACATCGCCGTCGGCCAGCTGGACGAGCGGCATCCGGCCCCGGGTCAGAAACTCGTAGAGGTTGAAGGTGGCGCGAACCGCGTTGCCGCGTTTGACCTGAACCGCCAGGAAGCTGCCGCGGCCCGGGTCGATGCCGCCGGCCTGGTCCAGGTAGTGCAGCAGGCTGTCCATGCTGGTTCCGCCATACAGGCCCGGGCGGTTGACGTTGCCGCTGACGAACACCCGCACCGGCTGCGCGGCGGCCAGGCTGGCGTAGCTGCTGACGTTGGTGCGGAAAGTGCGGCGCACGGCAGCCTCGATTCGCTCCTGAAGTTCGGCGTTGCGGGTGCCGCGCACCTGCACCGGCCCCACATGGGGCAGGAAGATGTTGCCCTGGGGGTCGACCGTGAGCGGGGCATCGAAGCTGAAGGCCCCCCAGAGCCTGACCTGAACCGAATCGCCGGTGGCAATGAGGTAGTCGGGGTTGAAAGGGGTGGTGCCCGCGTTGGCGAAGGCCCCGGTGAACAGTTGGGCGCCGAATACCTCGCTCTGGGCGTTGGCCTGGTGGTGCGGCGACGCGGGCGACACCATGGGCGCAGAGGGCGCTGCCATGGTCGCGGCAGGAGAAGCTGCAGGAGCCGCAGCCGGCAGCGAGAGGGTCGGATCCCCTCTCGGGACGCTCGTCTGGGCCAGCGCCAGGCCGAACGCCGAGGCCAGCAGGACCCCGGTCAGAGTGCATTTGAGGCGGCGGGAGGGAGCAAGCGCAATGCCGGGCATGGTCAATCCTTGTGGTCCTTCACGATGGCCAGCAGCAGTTGCAGCACGCCAGCCACGAGGAATGCCGTGATGGCAAACACGGCGAAGTTGTACAGGCGCCGGGGTTGCAGCGGGTATTCGGGCTGGCCGGCCGTCTGCAGCACCGAAACCTTCTTGAGGGTTCGGGTGGCCTCGACGCGGCCCTTCTCCAGGGCCACCAGGGCCGAGCGGTAGACTTCCTGAGCGAAAGCGGCCTCCATTTCGAGACGGCCGAACTCCTCCACGTCGACGTTGAGCGTCTGCCCGCTGGGGGAGGCCAGTCGCGCTTTCTCGCTGGCAATCTGTCCCTCGACCGCACGGATCTGCAAGTCGACCTCGACCACGCTGGCATTGCCCGGCTGCAGGTAGCCCAGCAGGCTGGCGCGTCGGGTTTGCAGTTCGGACAGCTGCGCCTGGAGCCGGTTGACGATGGCCGAAATGTTCTCGGCCGTGGCCTGAGGTGACACGAGCCCCTTGCGGTTCTGGTAGGCCAGCAGCGCAGCCCGTGTCTGCTGGGCACGCTGCTCGAGCTGCGCCACCTGTTGCTCCAGGAAACCGACCTGTTCCTTTGCCAGGGCATGGCCGATGGCATTCATGGTCTTCTCGCCTTCGGACACCATGGCAGCGGCGACGGCCTGAGCCATCTCGGGTGTGTAGG
>SBFU01000317.1 GCA_006227785.1 Burkholderiales bacterium | reverse complement strand
GCGCCAGGTCAACACCGAAGGCGGCACGCGCATCGAGATCTCGCCACCCGACCTGGCGGCGTTCACCCGCCTGTATGAATTGCTGGACCTGCCCCTGCCCGAATTGACCGCAGCGGTCGAAGCCCTGCGGGCCACGTCCACGCAGGCTGCCAACGATCCCATGCCCTCGCCGACCCCCTTGTTGCCCCGGAAGCTGGCGCACCTGGCCTGGTTCGGGATCTCGCCGGCCAGCCTGGCGGCGCTGGAGCCGCATGTGACGGTGTTGCCCCAGCGCACCACATTGAACCTGAACACGGCACATGTGCGTACACTGGCAGCCAGTGTGCCCGGGCTGGATCTGGCCCTGGCCCAGTTGCTGGTGACCGAGCGCGAGCGCAGGCCCTTCATCCAGATGGAAGATGCCGCCCGTATACTGAACAGTGAATCGGTTCAATTTTCGCAGCGGCACCACGGCACACGGAGCCGCTACTTCGAGATTCGTGGCCGGCTGCGACTGGACGATGCCGTGGTCGAGGAACGTTCGCTGGTGGTCCGCAACAACCTGGAAATCCGGGTGCTGTGGCGGGAGCGGATCTGAACGCGCCATGCCGGCCTGTCACCCGAGCGCTGCCTGCCCTTCCGTCATGTCAGAAACCATGCCCAACACGCCCCCTCAAGAGGTTTCGCCGTGCTGATCGTTGCGCCTGCCAACCTGTCGATGGCCGACCCTCAGGGGCGCGAGTCGCTGGTCGACTGGGTGCGCAGCAGCAATGGGGAACTGGTGCTGGCCGATGGCCAGGGCGAGTTGACAGGCTTGCCGGCGGACAACGATGTGGTGCTGGTGCTGCCCCCGCGTGCGCTGTCCTGGCACCGGGTGGACGTGCCCAAGGTGGGTCAGGCCCGACTGCGGGCCGTGCTGGAGGGGCTGCTGGAAGACCGGCTGCTGGACGATGTGGAGGACCTGCACCTCGCCGTCGAGCCCGGCAAGCGCCCGGGTCAGACCATGTGGGTGGCCGCCTGCCGCAAGGGCTGGTTGTCGGGCTGGCTGGATGCCCTGGCGGCCGCCGGTCGCCCGGCCGCCCGCATCGTGCCCTCGCTCTGGCCCCTGCCCTCGGCCACGGTGCCCGGACAGGCCGCCGATGTGGCACTGGACACCAGTCCGTCGCTGCACTGGGCCCATGAAGAGGGCGAGATGCGCTGGCTGACCAGTGCCAGCCCGGCCGGGGTCAGCAGCCTCCCTTTGCCGTCGCAGGGCGGCACCAACGCCCAGACCCTGCTGTCCGCCCTGATGCCGACCACCGACATTGATCCGTTCTCGGCGGTGGACGAACCCCAGGCGGTGCGCTGGATGGCGGACCCGGCGGTGGCCAGTGTGGCCGAATCGGTGCTGGGACAGCGCTTTGAACTGGTGACACGGCAGGACTGGATGATGCAGGCCGCCTTCTCCGACTGGAACCTGGCGCAGTTCGGTTTCAGCCTGTCGGCTGGCGCCCGGCACGGTCAGCGCTGGCGAAGCCTGGTGCGCCGCTGGCGCACGGCTCCCGCCTGGCGACCGGCCCGGTGGGGCCTCGCCGCCGTGCTGCTGGTTCAGATCGTCGGCCTGAACGTGGCGGCCTGGTCGGAACAGCACAGCCTGCAGGCCAAGGAGACCCGGGTCAGGCAGCTGCTGCAGCAGAGTTTTCCGCAGGTCACGCTGGTGCTGGATGCGCCGGCCCAGATGCGACGCGAGGTGGCGCGGCTGCAACAGGCCAGTGGCACCTTGGGTGCGGGTGATCTGGAGACCCAGCTCTCGGCCCTGGGGCAGACGCTGCCGGATGCCCGGAGCTGGCCGACCCGCATCCAGTTCGACAACGGTCAGGCCCAGTTCGGCGCATGGCAGGCTGAAGGTGTGACACCGGAACGTGTGGTGCAGTCGTTGAGGACGTCGGGCTGGCAGGCAGCCTGGGACGGTGACGCGGTGCGCATGCAGTCGTTTGGAGCGCGCCCATGAAAAGGACCTCGACCGCGGCTTCGCCGGTGCAGGCATGGCGCGAGAAAGCCGAGGCTGCCATGGAGGGTCTGGCGCCGCGCGAACGGCTGGCAGTGCGTCTGGCGCTCTGGCTGCTGGGCCTGGCGCTGCTGTGGTGGCTGGCACTGGCGCCAGCGTGGCGCACCTTGTCCCAGGCGCCCGAGCGCCATGCCCGGCTGGATGCGCAGCTGGGCGAAATGCGGCAGCTGGCCGCGACCGCCAACGCACTGCGTGATCAGGCATCAGGGCAAGTGATCGGCCGTGCCGCTGCGCTGCGTGCGATTGAAGTGTCCATGTCCACCCTGGCGGGTACCGGCCAGATGAGCGTGCTGGGTGACCGGGTCAGTGTCAGCCTGAGCAACACACCTCCACAGGCGCTGGCCCAGTGGCTGGCCCAGGTGCGGCTGAACGCCCGTGTGGTTCCGGTGGAGGCGCAGCTGAACGCGGGAACAGCACCGCAGGGCTGGAGTGGCACGGTCCAGCTGGGCGGCGTGAGCCTGTCGGAGAACTGAAGTGGAAGCGACATGGCCCCGTCGGATCGCCTGGCTGGCTGTGCTGCTGGGGTTGCTGGTGGCCCTGGTGCTGTTCGCACCGGCGCGCTGGCTGGCAGGGGCCATCACGGGGTTCACCGGCGGCCACCTGCAGTTGCTCAATGCCCGTGGCAGCCTGTGGCAGGGTCAGGCGGACCTGCTGCTGACCGGCGGTGCGGGCAGCCAGACCCAGTCTGCCCTGCCGCAAGGCATCCGCTGGCGCATGCGCCCGGGCTGGGACAACGGTGCGCCGGCCATTCGGCTGGCCATGGACGCACCGTGCTGCACCCCTGAACCGATGCGCCTGAGCCTGCGGCCCGGTCTGGCCGGTCCGAGTGTCTCGCTGGCCGCCTCGCGCAGCCAGTGGCCGGCCGACCTGCTGACCGGCCTTGGCACGCCCTGGAACACCTTGCGACTGGAGGGTCGCCTCCAGCTGCAGACCCAGGGCTTCACTGCACGGTGGCAAAAAGGCCGGCTGGGGCTGGAGGGCGCCCTGGATCTGGATGCCTTTGATGTCGCTTCTCGCCTGTCGACCCTGCGGCCACTGGGCAGCTACCGGCTGGAACTGCAGGCCGCTGGTGATGGTCACACCGCCACCCTGGCCCTGTCGACACATGCCGGCGCCCTGCAACTGCAGGGCCAGGGCCAGTGGGTGGGTTCCCGACTGCGGTTTCAAGGGGTGGCCGAGGCGGCCAGCGGCCGCGAGACCGCCCTGGCCAATCTGCTGAACATCATCGGCCGGCGGGATGGCCCCCGCTCGCTGCTCAGTCTGGGGTAACGATATGGAACGAATGCAACGTCTGCCTGCCCCGGCACGCGATAGGATCAAGACATGAAGCCGAAGCATCTGAGTGCCGCCTGCGAGGGCATGGCACCGAAACCGATCACCACCCCATGGCAGCGCCATCTGGTGGCTCTGGCCGCCTGTGCGGTGCTGGCCGCGCTGCCCTGGCAGGTTCAGGGCCAGTCCCGTCGGGCATCGAGTGAGCCGATCGTCCTGAATTTTGTCGGCGCTGAAATCGAAGCGGTGGCCCGCACCATGGCCACCATCACCGGACGCAACGTGGTGGTCGATCCACGCGTGCGGGGTGCCATCAACCTGGCAACGGAGCGGCCGGTTTCGCCCACAGAAGCGCTCAACCAGTTCGCCGCGGTGCTGCGCCTGCAGGGCTTTTCGCTGGTTGATACCGGAGGTCTGTACAAGATCGTGCCCGAGGCCGATGCCAAGCTGCAGGGTCAGGTGGTGAACGCGGGCAGCGTCGACCGACTGCAGACATCCAACCAGATCGTGACCCAGATCTTCCGGCTCAACCACGAGTCGGCCAACAACCTGGTGCCGGTGCTGCGTCCCCTGATCGGGCCCAACAACACCATCAACGTCAACCCGGGCAACAACTCGCTGGTGATCACCGACTACGCCGACAACCTGCAGCGCATCGGACGCATCATTTCGGCGCTGGACATCTCCGGCGCCACCGACGTCCAGGTGATTCCGGTGCAGCACGGTGTGGCGGCCGATCTGGCCGCCCTGGTGAACAAATTGCTGGAGGGCGGCCCCGCGGCCGCCCCCGCAGGTGCGGCGGGTGTGGACACGTCGTTCCGCACCACGGTGATTGCCGAGCCCCGCAGCAACAGCCTGGTGATCCGGGCCGCCAACCCCGCCCGGCAGGCCTTGGCGCGCTCGCTGATTGTCCAGCTTGACAG
>SBFU01000190.1 GCA_006227785.1 Burkholderiales bacterium | reverse complement strand
TCGATCTGGCCCTGGGTGACCTCGATGTAGAAGCCATGCACCTTGTTGTACTGCACGCGCAGATTGGCGATGCCGGTGCGCGCGCGCTCCCTCGTTTCCAGATCGATCAGGAAGCCGTCGCAGTTGGTCTGGATGGCGCGCAGATCATCAAGCTCGGCATCGAAACCATCCGCGATGACGCCCCCCTCCCGGACGAGGGAGGCCGGATCAGGCCGCATGGCCCGGGTCAGCAGTTCGCCACAGCCGTCGGGCGGCGTCAGATCGATGGTCAATTGCTGCAGCAAGGCCGTTGGATTCGGCCCGAGCCCGGCGCTCAGCGCGTGGCCAAGCTGACTGGCACGGCCCAAGGTCTGTGTCAGCCCCACCAGCTCGCGCGGGCGCACTTGGCGCAGCGCGATACGTGCGGTGATGCGTTCGACGTCGCTGGCTCCCTTGAGGTCGCTTCGCAGCGATTGCCACAGGCCGGCGCGCAATTGCCCGATGGCCGCCAGTCGATCGCGCGCCTGGCTGCGATCGCGACGGGGCTCCAGCATCCACTGGCGCAGCGCCCGACTGCCCATGCCGGTGTGGCAGGTGTCCAGCAACGAGAACAGGGTGGGGCTGTTCTCGCCACGCAGGGTCTGGGTGAGTTCCAGATTTCGGCGGGTGTTCAGCGGCAAGTCGACGAGCTCTCCGCTGCGGGCCACCTGCAGGCTGCGCACGTGTGTCAGCGCGCGACCCTGGGTGTGTTCGGCATACGCCAGCAGGGCAGCCGCCGCGGCGTGTGCGTCTTGCAGGTCCTGGGCATCCCATGCGCTCAGGCTGGCCGCCTGCAGCTGATCCAGCAGTTTGCGTTCTCCGAGCTGACTGTCAAAGCCCCAGGCTGGCCGCACCACGGCCACCAGACGCTGGCCATTGGGCAGGGGCTGCGTTGCCATGGACTGGATGGATTTTTCAAACGAAGGCGTGACCTCGGCGCTGTACAGCATTTCACCCGGAGCGATGCGGGCAACCCAGTCGGGCAATTCATCGCTCGCGCATTGGGCCAGCGTGACGATGCCCTGGGTGACCGACATCCATGCAAGACCCACACCGGTTCGGCTTCCCGGGTGCACGGCCAGCAGCACGGCCTCGGTCTTGTCGGACAACAACTCGCTGTCGGTGAGTGTGCCGGGGGTCACCACACGCACCACCTTGCGTTCCACCGGACCCTTGGCCGTGGCCACGTCGCCCACCTGTTCGCAGATGGCCACCGATTCGCCCAGTCGGATCAGGCGGGAAAGATAACTTTCGACTGAGTGGAATGGCACGCCGGCCATGACCACGGGCTCGCCGGCCGACTGACCGCGCTGGGTCAGTGTGATGTCCAGCAGCCGCGCCGCCTTCTCGGCATCGCCGTAGAAGAGCTCGTAGAAGTCACCCATCCGGTAAAACACCAAGGTGTGCGGGAATCCGGCCTTGATGGCCAGATATTGCTGCATCATCGGGGTGTGTCTGTCCAGCGGGGCGCTCAATTGGGACTCTGCGTGTTGTCTGAAAGCCAGTCGGCGACTTTAGCAGTTCGTGCGCCGCTGCCAGCCACAAATCCATTCCACGTTTTCTCATGTCCGAACCTGTGACACCTGCTGCGAGCGAGTCCGGCCGCACGATGCCACTGCCGCCAACAGCACAGCCAGCCCATCCGTCGCTGGATCTGCTGTTCCTGGCTGCGCCCCTGCCGCTGAGCCTGAGCCGTCGCGCCGATGGTCGGCTTCTGGCCGTCAACGACGCGTGGGTCAGGTTCACAGGCGTGCAACGTGAAGAGGCACTGGGTCAGACAACAACGGCCCTGGGGCACTGGATGAGCCAAGACCAGCGGCGGCGCTACCTGGCGGCACTGGACGCCGGGGAAAGCACGTTTGTGCTGGATGCCTATGGCAAGTCCCAGCGGCGGGTCCGGCTGAACACGAACACCATGGTCTTCGAGGGTGAGCCGTTGTTGCTGGTCAGCCTGGAGGACATGACCGGCGAGTTCGATGCCGAGCAGCGTCTGCTGGAAGCCAACCGGCGCCTGCAGCAGCAGGTGGAAGTGCACGAGGCGACCGAAAAGCTGGCCAGTGTCGGTCACTGGGTGAATGCGCAGGATGACGACAGGGTCATCTGGTCGCCGGGTCTCTTCGCCTTGACAGGCCGGGACCCAAACCCGCGCCTGATCCGATCCGAGGCGCGATCGGTTGTTCACGAAGACGACATGCCTGCCTGGCTGGAGGCCAGACAGGCACTGGACGGGCGCCTGCTGGAGTTCAGGCTGCGCATGCCCGACGGCAGCATCCGCTGGGTCCGCTCGCGCATGAGCCGCACGACGATCCAGGGCAACCCGGACACGGATTTCGGGGTGGTGCAGGACATCACCGCGGAAAAGCTCGCACAGGAGGCACTGGCAGCCCAGGCCAACTTCATCCGCAATATCGCGGCCCGGGTTCCCGGCATGTTCTACCTGGCACGCATCCGTCCGGATGGGCACAGTGAGATCCCCTTTGTGAATGACGCGGTCCGAGAGATGCTCGAACTGGAACCCGAGGCCTTGCGACACGACGCCAGGCCACTTTTTCAGCGGGTACATCCGGAAGACCTGCCTGGCGTGAAGGCGGCTCTCGCAGCCTCCGCGCGCGACTTGGTGCCCTGGCGCCAGAACTACCGGGCCGTGCTGCCTGTGCGCGGGGTTCGATGGTTCAATGTTGAGGCCGTTCCCGAGCGCGAACCCGACGGATCCGTGGTCTGGCATGGCTTCACCACCGATGTGACCGAGAGCCACGAGACCACCCGCATGCTGGACAGCCAGCATCGCATGCTGGAGGCGATACGCCAGGCGCAGGCGTCCTACATCGATGCAGGTGAGCGAACGCAGGTGTTCGATCGCCTCTTGAACGCGATGCTGGAACTGACTTCCAGCGCGTACGGATTTCTGGGCGAGGTGCTGACCAGTGAGGAGGGGCTTCCGTACCTGAAGACGCTGGCCATGAGCGATATCGCCTGGGATGATGCTTCCCGTGCTGCCATGCAGCGCCATCGGGAAGAGGGGATGGAGTTTCACAAGCTCGACACCCTGTTCGGACAGGTGATGGTGACGGGGCGTCCGGTGTTGGCAAACGACCCCCCGCACGACCCCAGGTCCGGAGGCCTTCCACCCAGACACCCCGAGATGAGTGCGTTCCTGGGTATTCCGGTCTTTGTGGGCAGCAGGATGGTCGCGATGGCCGGACTTGCCAACCGCCCGGGTGGCTACTCCATGGCCGATGTCGACTTCCTTCAGCCCTTGCTGGCCACGGTGGGTCAGCTCGGCATGGCCTTCAGGGCGCGGCTCGAGCGGCGGCGCATCCAGACGGCTCTGCAGGAGACCACCGAAGCGCTGTCGGCCAAGAGCCGGGACCTGCACGAGACCCTGGATGCCATGAACCAGGGCCTGGCGATGGTCGACGGGCAGGGTCACTACCGTCTCTTCAACCGTCGCATGCTTGAGATGCTCAACCTGTCCGAGGCCTTCATGGCGGGCCATCCGACCCACGCCGAGGTCACCCGGATGCAGATCGAGCGCGGTGACTTCGGTCCGAACCTGGCTCTGGTGGACGCGGATCTGAGGCGCTACATGGGGGTCCATCCTGCGAAACAACCCGAGCAGTACCTCAGACGGACCCTGGATGGCCGGGTGCTTGAGGTCAGGACACGACACCGGCTGGATGGCGGCATGGTTCGAACTTACACCGATGTCACGTCCTATGTGAACGGGCAGGAGCAGCTCAAGGAAGAACGGCAGCGACTGGCCTGGATTCTCGAGGCCACCCGTCCCGGCATCTGGGAGCTGGACGTGGTCAGCGGCCATCTGGTCATCAACGATCGGTGGGCCGAGATGCTGGGGTACACGGTCGACATGCTCAAGCCGTTGAACTTCGAGACCTGGCACAGTCGCCTTCATCCGGACGACGCAGGCTGGGTGATGCAGCTGCTGGAGCGCCATCTGGCCGGCGAAACGGATTACTACGAGTGCGATATCCGCATGCGCCATGTCCGTGGGCATTGGGTGTGGATCAACACGCGCGGCCGGGTCCATCGCCGGGACGAGCAGGGCCGGCCGCTTTACATGTCCGGCACCCACATCGACGTTTCCGACCGCGTGTTGGCCCAGGAGGAAGTCAAGGCCCTGAACGCGACGCTGGAACAGCGTGTGCTCGAGCGCACGTCAGCCCTGGAGCGCTCCATGCGGGACATGGA
>SBFU01000331.1 GCA_006227785.1 Burkholderiales bacterium | reverse complement strand
CCGAGCACCCTCATGCGCATCAATTTCGCCACCACGCAGGATGCCGCGTTCTGGGATGTCTACCGCCGCGTGCTGGCGGGTGGCGCCCGCTAGCGCGCGGTGACGGTGCTCAGTTTCCCGGCGTCAGCGGACCGTCCGGGAACAGGTCGGGTTCGTTGCCTTGCGTGACCATGGCCAGAGCACGCTCGATGTTCCGCGATTCGGCCTGCATCAGAGGCAAGGCGCGCTCGAACAGGCTCCAGTCCGCTGTCCGGGCTGCCAGCTCCAGCCCTTTGGCCAGCCTTGCTCCGCGCTCTGCGGTCATGCTGCCCAGCGATCCTTTGAGTCCGTGGGCATGGGCCACTGCGGCCTCGCTGTCCCGTTGTTTCAGTGCCGCCCGCAGCCCTTGCATCCGCTCGGCCAGATCCAGTCGCATGGCTTGGGCCAGCTCCTGCAGGGAGCTCTCATCGTCATCCAGGCGCCGCCTCAGCTTGTCCAGATCCAGTGCCGGTTGTGCATCGGCTCGCTCGGTGGCTTTCCTGCCCGGTTTTTCATCAAGCTCGCGGCTGTCGGCCAGCCCCTTGTTGCCGGCCTCGATCTCGGCCTGGGCCATCACGCGGTCCATCTCGCGCATCAGGGCCTGAGGGCTCACCGGCTTGGCCGTGTAGCCGTCCATGCCCGCTTCCAGGCAGGCCTGCCTGTCGCCTGGCATCGCGCTGGCCGTCACCGCCACGATCGGAGTGCGGGGCAGGCGGCGACGTGCCTCCGTCGTCCTGATGGCGCGCGCGGCATCCAGCCCGCTCATGCCGGGCATCTGCACATCCATGAGGACCAGGTCCACGCCGCCCTGTTCCCATTGGCTGACGGCCTGTGCACCGCCTCGTGCCACACGCACCGTGAAGCCCAGTTTCAGCAGCATCTGCCGCATCATGAGCTCGTTGACCGGGTTGTCCTCCGCCAGCAGCACCACCCGTCCCGCATAGCGTGGACCGGCCAGGGCCATACCTTCCAGTTCGGCTGGCGCGCTGACGGTTTCTCCACCGTCGGCCCCTGCATCAGGCAACGGCAGCACCAGGGTGAACAGGCTGCCCTGTCCCAACTCGCTTTGCAGCTCGATCCCACCACCCATCAGCCGGGCCAGCCGGTCGCAGATGGCGAGGCCCAGTCCACTGCCACCGTAACGACGCGATGTCGACACATCGGCCTGGGTGAACGCGTCGAAGATGGTGGCCTGCTGCTTGCGGCTGATGCCGACTCCGCTGTCGCGCACCGCAAACTGCAGCAAAGGTACACCTTCAACTTCCCCCGCCCGGCGGACCTGTACCTGAATCGATCCGTTCTTCGGTGTGAATTTCAGTGCGTTGGACAACAGATTGCCCAATACCTGCCGCAGTCGCCCGGGATCGCCCCTGATCCAGGTGGGCACGGCAGGGTCCACCTCCAGGCTGAAGGTCAGCGGCTTGGCCTTGGCCTGTCCGGCATAGGGACCCACAGCGGCATCCAGAACCGGGCGCAGTTCGAAACGAACCTGTTCGATGCCCAGCTTGCCCGCTTCGATGCGCGACAGGTCCAGGATGTCATTGAGCAAGGCCAGCAAGGCGTTGGCCGAGCTGTCCATCAGGGTCAGCCAGCCACGCTGCTCCTCGTTCAGGGGCGAGTCCATCAACATGCGCGTCAGCCCCATCAGCGCATTCAGCGGCGTACGCACCTCGTGACTCATGTTGGCCAGGAAGGCGCTTTTGGCACGGCTGGCCTGCTCGGCCATCTCCCGGGCGTGCGCCGTTTCCAGTTCGGCGCGCTTGCGGTCTCCGATGTCGGCCACCGTTCCCATCAGCCGCAATGGCTGCCGGCGCTTGTCCTGCTCTGCCACCATGGCGTGGGTTTCCACCCAGACCCAGCCGTCGAAGCGCCGCACCCGGTGCTGGAACACCTCGCGCTGCAGGCTGCCGTCGAGCAGCGCGCCAACCTTTGGCCGAAGTCGGACCAGGTCATCCGGATGGACACGCTCATGAAGCTTGTCCAGATCCCACTGCGCGTCCATCGCCACATCACCAATCAGCTCGCCCCAACGGGCCGAAAGGAACACCGACGACGACGTCAGCTGCCAGTCCCACAACGCCAGGCCGGCCGCTTCCACCGCCAGTTGCAGGCGGTCCCGCGTTTCGTCGAGGGCCTCCTCCGCCAGCAGCCGGCTGTTCGATTCCCGGTGGATCGAGCTGCGCAGTCGGTCCAGCTCATGGTTCTGGCGCTCAACTTCCGCCAGCAACTGCTGGGTCCGCTCACGCTCCTGCTGCAGTTCATTGAGACTGCGTTGCAGGTCCTGGGCCAGTCGATCGGGGGAGGTTGGCATGGGGTGTGATCTCGTGCTGACCCAGCATACCCCAGGGGATCAGCCGTTGCTCAGCGATTCCAGACGTTCCATCGCCTCGAACCATTCAGCCTCTATATCGGTCAGGCGCACCGCCAGTTGAGCGGCGCGGACCGGTTCGCTCGCGTACAGACTCCCGTCGGCCAGCTGACCTTCGATGCTCGCCTGCTCGCTCTCCAGATCCGCAATGCGCTGCGGCAGTGCTTCAAGCTCCCGCTGTTCCTTGTAGCTCAGCTTGCGTCGTCCCCCGGTGGAGGTCGCCTCGGCAACGGCTGGCTGCCGCACGTGCTTGTCGGCACCCACAGGTCTGCCCGTCGCGGGCGCCATGCCCGGCTGCCGTGCCGCCTGGGTCAGCCAGTCCTGTACATCGCCCACATACTCGCGCCAGCGACCATCGCCTTCGGACACCAGTGTGCTCGTCACCACATTGTCCAGAAAACGGCGGTCGTGGCTGACCAGAAACACCGTGCCCTCGTAGTCCTGCAGGAGGTCTTCCAGCAGCTCCAGGGTGTCGATGTCCAGATCGTTGGTTGGTTCGTCCAGCACCAGCACATTGGCCGGCCGCGCAAACAGGCGGGCCAGCAACAGGCGGTTGCGTTCGCCGCCCGACAGGGTTCGCACTGGCGCCCGCGCCCGCTCGGGCGAGAACAGAAAGTCCGCCAGGTAGCTGCGCGCATGGGTGCGGCGCTCACCGATCTCGATCCATTCGCTGCCCGGACTGATGAAGTCCTCCAGTGTCGCGTCCAGATCGATCTGCTCCCGCATCTGGTCAAAATACGCCACGCTGACACGGCTTCCCTGGCGTACCGAGCCCTGGTCCGGGGCCAGCTCGCCCAGCATCAGCTTCAGCAAGGTGGACTTGCCCGCGCCGTTGGGGCCGATCAGACCCACCTTGTCACCCCGCAAAATGGTGGTCGAGAAGTTGCGGACGACACAGAGGGGCGAACCGTCGGGACGCACAAACGCCTTCGACACCCCCTCCAGTTCCGCCACGATCTTCCCGCTGGCCTCACCACGTGCCACATCCAGCTTCACCTTGCCCACCACGTCGCGCCTGGCTTCGCGCTGGGCTCGCAGTCGCTGCAGCCGCACAATGCGCCCCTGCGCCCGCGTCCGTCGGGCCTCCACGCCCTTGCGGATCCACACCTCTTCCTGCGCCAACAGCTTGTCGGCCCGGGCATTGACCACGGCTTCCTGGGCCAACTGCTCTTCCTTGAGGGACTGGTAGCGGGCGAAGTTGCCCGGATAACTCAGCAGACGCCCGCGATCGAGCTCCACCATGCGGGTGGCCACCCGGTCCAGAAAGGCCCGGTCGTGGCTGATGGTCACCACGCTGCCGCGAAACTGCAAAAGCAGGTCCTCCAGCCAGACAATGCTGTCCAGATCGAGGTGGTTGGTGGGCTCGTCCAGCAGCAGCACGTCCGGGCGGGCGACCAGTGCTTGCGCCAGCGCCACCCTTTTTCGCTGACCACCAGACAGGTCACCCACGCGGGCTTCGGCGTCGAGATGCAGGCGCTGGAGGGTCTCTTGCACCCTCTGCTCCCAGTTCCATCCGTCCAGCGCTTCGATGCGGTTCTGCAAATCGTCCAGATCGGCGTCCGCCTCCCCGGCCAGGTAGCGCTCCCGCAGTGACCTGGCCTCCGCCAACCCCTCGCTGGCCGCCTCGAACACCGTGGCGGCCAAGCGCTGCTCCTCGTCCTGGCGCTTGCGTTCGGTGATGTCGTTCTGCACGACCACCACGTAGGGCGCTTCGTCGGCGCGGTCACGCACCTGGGTGGCATCGGTGGTGTACAGCCGGTCGCTGCCATCGCGCCCTCTTTGCCAGCACTCGCCATGCCAGCGACCTGCTCGGGCAAGGGCCTCGCCGCGCGCACGATAGAAGAGCGAGTCA
>SBFU01000084.1 GCA_006227785.1 Burkholderiales bacterium | reverse complement strand
GCGCACAAACCAGGGCGTGAAGCCCGGAATCCAGACCTGACCGCCGTGGGTGTGCCCGGCAAAGGCCAGAAAGGCCGCGTCCGGCGGCAGCAAGCTCATGGTGTCCGGCTGGTGCACCAGCACCAGTCTTGGTGGCACCGCCTGCCCCTGGGGCCAGAGTGCCTGCACGTCGGCCTGTGGCCGGCCACCCCACAGGTCCGACAGCCCGGCAAGTTGCCAGCCCTTGAACATGACCACCTCACCTTCGATCAGCCGCACGCCGTGCGTGCGCAGCGCATCGCGCAAGGGGCCGGTCAGGTCCGGGCCGGGCGACTTGGTGTCGTGGTTGCCCAGCACCGCAAACACCGGATGGCGGATATCGGCCAGCGGCCGCAGGCCCGCCTTCAGGTCGAACTGCGGATCGTGCACCCAGTCACCGGCCACCAGCACCGCGTCGACGTCCATGCCGTTGAGCGTGTCCACCAGCCTGCGCAGTTGGAAGTCGCGGTAGAACAGGCCCCAGTGGATGTCGGCGATGACGGCCAGCTTCACAGGCTGCGCCCCCTCGGGCAAGCCGCTGAGCGTGGTCTGGCGCACCCTTTGACCGAAAGGCTCGACCCAGGACGCCCACAGCCCGAGGACCACAAAGGCCAGGGCCAGCAAAGCCTTCAGCCGGGCCCAGCCACCATGCCCCAGCGCGTGGGCGACCAGACCCCACAACAGGAAAGGGCCGGCCAGCTTGGGGCCCCAGTACAGGCCCAGCATGATGAAGTTGCGCAACTCGTGGCCGGGCGTGTGCCATCGGCCGGAGAAGTCCCAGGCGCAGACCGCCAGCGTGGCGGCCATGGCCAGCCAAAACAGCCGCCAGGCCAGGCGTTCGCCCATCCGGCCGCTTGCCGGGCCGGGTCGCCCCGGGCTCATCCCTCGCGCCGCAGCGCCGGGAACAGGATGACGTCGCGGATGCTGGGGCTGTCGGTCAGCAGCATCATCAGGCGGTCGATGCCGATGCCGCAGCCACCGGCCGGGGGCATGCCGTACTCCAGCGCACGCACGAAGTCGGCGTCGTAGTACATCGCCTCGTGGTCACCGGCGTCCTTGCTGGCCACCTGGGCGTGGAAACGCGCCGCCTGGTCCTCTGCGTCGTTGAGCTCGGAGAAGGCATTGCCGAACTCGCGACCAGTGATGTAGAGCTCGAAACGCTCGGTGACCTCGGGCCGGGCATCGTTGGCGCGCGCCAGCGGCGAGATCTCGGTCGGGTGGTCCATGATGAAGGTGGGATTCCACAGCTTCTCTTCCACCGTCTCCTCGAAGTACAGCACCTGCAGGCTGGCCAGGCTGCGGCCGTTCAGGCGGTGTTTTTCTTCAGTCAGGCCCAGCTTGCGAAGCTGCGTCATCAGCCAGGCGGCATCGTCGACCTGTTCGCCGGCCTCGGTGTATTTGACGATCGCGTCGCGGATGGTCAGACGCTCGAAGGGCGCATCCACATCGACCGCGCGACCCTGGTAGGTCAGCGGCTCCTCGCCGCGCACCTGGCGCACCACATGCCGGATCAGGTCTTCGGTGAAGCCCATGAGGTCGCGGTAGTTCCAGTAGGCCGCGTAGAACTCCATCATGGTGAACTCGGGGTTGTGCCGGACGCTGATGCCTTCGTTGCGGAAGTTGCGGTTGATCTCGAACACCCGGTCGAAACCGCCCACCAGCAGACGCTTGAGGTAGAGCTCGGGTGCGATGCGCAGGAACATCTGCTGGTCCAGCGCGTTGTGGTGTGTCTCGAAGGGCCGCGCGTTGGCACCGCCCGGAATCGGGTGCAGCATGGGCGTTTCGACTTCCAGGAAGGCGTGGCTGACCATGAACTCACGGATGGCCGTCAGGGCCTGGCTTCGCAGCACGAAGCGGCGGCGCGCGGCCTCATCGGTCATCAGGTCGACGTAGCGCTGGCGGTACTTGATTTCCTGGTCGTGCACGCCGTGGAACTTGTCGGGCAACGGCCGCAGGCTCTTGGTCAGCAGACGTACCTTGTCGGCATGGATGGTCAGCTCGCCGGTGCGGGTCTTGAACAGCACGCCTTCGGCGGCCACGATGTCGCCCAGATCCCAGTGCTTGAACACGGCATGCTGGGCCTCGCCCACGCTGTCGTTGTTCAGGTAGATCTGGATGCGGCCGCCGCTGGCGCCCAGCGAGGCGTCCTGCAGGGTGGCAAAACTGGCCTTGCCCATCACCCGCTTGAGCATCATGCGGCCGGCCACGCTGGCGCGCACCGGGTTGGCCTCCAGCGCCTCCTTGGTGGCCTCGCCATGCAGGGCGAACAGCTCGGACGCCTTGTCGGCGGGCTTGAAATCGTTGGGAAACGCCACGCCTTCGCCGCGCTGCTGCGCGTCGCGCAGCGCCTTGAGCTTCTCGCGCCGCTCCGCAATCAGCTGGTTCTCGTCGGTGGCGGGTGCGGCGGGGGCGTGTTCGGTGGTCATGGTCAAGGACATAAAAAAACGGGCTGCGCCACAAAGGCGCAACCCGTCATTGTAATTTCCCGCCAGCGCCGGGTTCGGCATCAGTGGCCCAGGTAGGCCTCGCGCACGCGCGGGTCGACCAGCAGCTCCTGGCCAGGGCCGGTCATGGTGATCTCGCCCGAGTCCATCACGTAGCCGCGGTTGGCAATCTGCAGCGCGCGCTGGGCGTTCTGCTCGACCAGCAGGATGGTCATGCCCTGGGCCGACACGTCGCGCACCACCTCGAAGATCTTGTCCACCATGATCGGCGACAGGCCCATGGACGGCTCGTCCAGCAGCAGCACCTTGGGCCGGCTCATCAGGGCCCGGCCCATGGCCAGCATCTGCTGCTCGCCACCGGACATGGTGCCGGCCAGCTGGTCCTTGCGCTCGCGCAGGCGGGGGAAGATGGTGAACATGCGCTCGATGTCCTCGTCGATCCCGGCCTTGTCGGTACGCGTGTAGGCGCCCATCTGCAGGTTCTCGGTGATGGTCATGCGCGTGAACACGCCACGCCCTTCGGGCACCATGGCCAGGCCCTGCTTGACCAGGTCCCAGGCGCCCTGGCCGCGGATGCTCCGGCCCATGTACTCGATGTCACCCGCCTCGATGCCCAGCGAGCCGGTGATGGCCTTCATGGTGGTGGTCTTGCCGGCCCCGTTGGAGCCGATCAGCGAGATCAGCTCGCCCTCCTGGACTTCCAGACTCACGCCCTTGACGGCCTTGATGCCGCCGTAGGAGACCCGCAGGTCGCTGACTTTCAACAGTGTGTTTGCCATAGTGTTCTCGCCTGCCTCAGTTCGATCCGGTGCCCAGATAGGCTTCGATCACCTTGGGATCCTTCTGCACGTCGGCCGGCGTTCCGGACGACAGCTGCTTGCCGTAGTCCAGCACGGTCACGCGGTCGCACAGCCCCATCACCAGCTTCACGTCGTGTTCGATGAGCAGGATGGTGCGGTTGTCCTTGCGGATCTGGTCGATCAGCTCGCGCAGCAGCACCTTCTCGGTGGCGTTCATGCCGGCGGCCGGCTCGTCCAGCGCGATCAGCTGCGGGTCGGTGGCCAGGGCACGGGCGATCTCCAGCCGGCGCTGGTCACCGTAGCTCAGGGTGCGCGCCTTGTAGTCGGCAAACTTGGCCAGACCCACATAGTCCAGCAGCTCCTTGGCGCGGTCGGCAATCTCCTTTTCCTCGCGCTTGAAGCCGGGCGTGCGCAGCATGGCGCCGAGCAGGCCCGAATGGGTGCGCACATGGCGCCCCACCATCACGTTCTCCAGCGCCGTCATGTCGGCAAACAGCCGGATGTTCTGGAACGTGCGGGCGATGCCGGCCTTGGCCACCTCGTGCACCGCGGTCGGCGTGTAAGGCTTGCCGGCCAGCTCGAAGCTGCCGCTGTCAGGGGTGTAAAGGCCCGTCAGCACGTTGAAGAACGTGGTCTTGCCGGCGCCATTGGGGCCGATCAGGCCATAGACCTGGCCGCGCTTGATCTCGATGCCCACGTCGCTGAGGGCCTGCAGACCGCCAAAGCGCTTGGAGACGTTGGCGACTTTCAGAATGGTGTCTGTCATATCGTTACCTCTGCCTCACTTGCTCAGGGACTTGCCGTGCTCGGGCGCCGGCCACAGACCCTTCGGACGCAGCAGCATGATGATGATCATGGCCAGGGCGATCAGCAACTGGCGCAGGATCTCGGGACCCAGTCGGCCGTCGGTCATGGCCGTCAGCGGGTGGGCCACGTGGCGCAGCAGCTCGGGCAGGCCGGCCAGCACCAGGGCGCC
>SBFU01000287.1 GCA_006227785.1 Burkholderiales bacterium | reverse complement strand
AGGTTCTTGTCCTGGCTGGAAGACTCCATGGCACGGTCACATCAGGGGTGGATGTGACCGATTGTGGAAGTCGGGGACCCTGGGGAAACGGATGAAAAGGCGGTTGCCAACCGCGCTTATCGGCGCGACGGACCGGCGCCAGGGATACCGGCTTCAGCGAGCCGGTGCAGCGGGGCTTCAGAACCCCAGGCTGGCCAGCAGGTCGTCCACCTGCTGCTGGTCCTTGACCACATCGGTCCGGCCTTCGGGGTTGACCACCGGTCCCGCCAGCTCGAACGCCTGGTCCTGGCCCGGCTGGCCCGTCGGCGCCGACTGCAGCAGCAGCCCCAGCAGCTGTTCCTCGATGGTGCTGGCCAGCTGCACCACACGGCCGATCACCTGTCCGGTGAGATCGTGAAAGTCCTGCGCCATCATGATTTCGGTCAGGCGGGCATCGTTCTTCTCGCTCAGCTCCACCACCTCGCGCGACCAGGTGACCAGTTCCGGCATGGCCGTGGACAGACCGGGCACGCGGGAGATCGTGTCGGCCAGCTGCCGACCCCGGCTGGTGATCGTCTCCTGGTCGGACTTGGCCACCTCGACATGGCCGATCACCTTCTCCGCAGCCTCACCGGTCAGGCGGGCGATGTAGGACAGGCGGCTCTGCGCATCAGGCAGTTGCTCGACCGTGCCCTTGAGCTTGTCGGTGTAACCCAGTTCCTTCAGCGCATCGTGCAGCTGGCGGGTGATCGCCCCCAGCTGGCGGAACATTTCGTTGTCGGCCGGGTTCGTCGCTTCGCTGTCAGACATGTCGTCCCCCTTCAGATGCCCAGTTTTTTGAAGATGTTGGCCAGCTTCTCTTCCAGCGTCGCCTTGGTGAAGGGCTTGACGATGTACCCCGCCGCGCCCCCCTGGGCCGCCATCACGATGTCTTCCTTGCGCGCCTCGGCCGTCACCATCAGCACCGGCAGGTGCTTGAGCGCCGGGTCGGCCTTGATCTGGGTGAGCAGCTCGAAGCCGTTCATGTTCGGCATGTTGATGTCGCTCACGACGAAATTGAAATTGCCGTTGCGCAGCTTGTTCAGCGCAATGACCCCGTCTTCGGCCTCGTCCGCGTCGGCATGACCGATTTCCTTGAGCAGGTTGCGCACGATGCGGCGCATGGTGGAGAAATCGTCAACGATCAGGAATTTCATCGGTGTGGACATGCAGGTCTCCTGCAAGAGAAGAAACGGAAAGCCTCAGCGAGGCGCCTCTGGGATCAGTTTCGACAGATCGTCGGCATTCTGTAGTGCCGGCATGGCCGCACCCGAAGGCAGCAGGCGTTGCTCGGCCTCCTGGGTCAGCACCACGATGCTGATGCGGCGGTTGGTCGGGTCGTTGGGCTGCTCGGGGTGCAGCAGGCGGCTGGAGGCCAGGCCTTCGACCCGCAGCAGCTTGTCGTCGGGCAGGCCCCCGGCCACCAGTTCGCGGCGCGAGGCGTTGGCCCGGTCGGCCGAAAGCTCCCAGTTGCTGTAGCCGCGCTGCCCGTTGCCATAGGGCATGGCGTCGGTGTGGCCGGCCAGGGCAATCCGGTTCTCGACATCACCCAGGGCCGCTCCAATGGCCTGCAGGATGTCGCGCATATAGGGTTTCACCAGCGCGCTGCCGGTGTCGAACATCGGCCGGTTCTGGGCGTCCACGATCTGGATGTAGAGGCCGTCCTGCGTCTTGTCGAGCCGGATCTGGGAACCGAATTCGGTCAACTGCGGGTTGTTCGCGATGAGTTGCTGGATCTTGAGCTGCAAGGCATCGATGCGGGCCGCGTCGCGCCGGGCCTGTTCGGCGCGCGCCATCTGTGCACCCATGAGTTTGGCGGCCCGCTCGGCATCGCCGGCATCGACCTGGCCCGCCGATCGGCTGAGGTCACGGCCACCGCCGGGCAGGATGCTGTCGCTGTTGCCGGTGCCATCGCCTCCCATCAGGGACACCTTGACCGGGTTGCTGAAGTAGCTGGCAATGCCTTCGAGTTCGCCCTTGGCGGTCGAGCCCAGCAGCCACATGAGCAGGAAGAAGGCCATCATGGCCGTCACGAAGTCGGCGTATGCGATCTTCCAGGCACCGCCGTGGGCCGCATGACCGCCCTTTTTGACGCGCTTGATGATGATCGGCTGGAGTTTTTTACCGTCAGCCATGGTTCACCCTTTCAACGACAGACAGACTCAGCCGGGCAGACAGGGCCAGAGCACCCGTGGAACCGGCTTCGCCGGGCCACAGGGTGCGCCACCCCTCGCGCAGCAGAGGAGGGGTGACGCGAAGCGGCGCGGGGGGGTGTCCCATCACTTCTTGCCTTTCACATGGCTCTCGAGTTCGGAGAACGTGGGGCGCTCGGTCGAGTTGAGCACCTTGCGGCCGAACTCGATGGCGGTCGCCGGCGCGTAGCCCTGCATGCTGGCCAGCAGGGTGGTCTTGATGCACTGCAACTCCTTGCTGCCTTCCTCGACCTTCTGGTCGATCACGCCGGCCAGCGGCTCGGCAATGGCATAGGCCAGGAAAATGCCCAGAAAGGTGCCGACGAGGGCCGAGCCGATCATGCCGCCGAGCACCGCCGGCGGCTGTCCGACCGAACCCATGGTCTTGATCACACCCAGCACGGCGGCCACGATGCCGAAGGCGGGCAGACCACCGGCCACGCGCGTGATCGCGGCCACCGGGGTGTGGGCCTCGTGGTGGTGGGTTTCGATCTCGCTGTCCATGAGCGACTCGATCTCGTGCGCATTGAGGTTGCCCGAGACCATCATGCGCAGGTAGTCGGTGATGAACTCCACCACATGATGGTCACCGGCGATGGTGGGGTATTTCTTGAACAGCGCGGACTGGTCCGGGTTCTCCACATCCTGCTCGATGGCCATCAGGCCTTCCTTGCGCGCCTTCTGCAGGATGTCATAGAGCAGGGCCAGCAGCTCCATGTAGCGGGCCTTGGTGTACTTGGATCCCTTGAGCGCCATCGGGATGGCCTTGAAGGTGGCCTTGAGCACCTTGGGCTGGTTGTTCACCACAAAGGCGCCCAGCGCGCCGCCACCAATGATCATCATTTCCAGCGGCAGGGCCTTCATGATCACCATCATGTTGCCGCCGGCGATCATGAAGCCGCCGAATATGCAGCCCAGGGCGACGAGGTATCCGATGATGACGAACATGTGCGTGTTCCGCGAAGGGGTGCTTGGAAGAGGAAACGGCCGACCTGCCCTTTCCCTGTGTTCTATCGGTCGACTCTAGGGCCGATTGAGGGGGCCGATAAACGCAAAAAGGACCTCGCACGAGGTCCTTTTCGGGCTTTGAGAACGGTCTGGCCGCAGGCAGTGGCCGGGTGTGGCGCCCGATCAGTGCAGGCGCAGACCGCCCGAGCCGCTGCCCTTGCCGGCACGCGCCGGCGGCTCGCACAGACCACACACGAAGTGGCGCGAGTTCTCATAGGGCTCGGTGACGAAGTGGCCGCCGCAGCACGAGCACTTGGTGAGCGTGAGCATGCCGTTGTCGACGAACTTGACCAGACGCCAGGCGCGTGTGATCGACAGCAGGGGCTCCACCTCGCTGGCCTGCATCTGGTCGCTGTAGAGGCGGAAGGCCTTGATGACGGTGTCGATCTCCTCCAGCTCACTGGACTTGGAGAGGTACTCGTGGATGTTGAGGAACAGGGAGGCGTGGATATTGGGCTGCCAGGTCAGGAACCAGTCGGTCGAGAAAGGAAGCTGACCCTTGGAAGGCGACTTGCCCGCGACTTCCTTGTACAGGCGCAACAGGCGCTCATACGACAAACCGGTCTCGTACTCCAGGACCTGCAGACGGGCACCGAGCTGGATCAGTGCGATGGCGCGTTCGATGTCGCGCGACTCATTGAGAATGCTCTTGGCAGCCATATCGGGTTCCTCCCTGATGCTCTTGGTGGTCGGACGGCCGGACGATTCAGTGGGCCGTGGCCGATGCCATGGACTCGGCGTAGCGGCCGGCCATCAGGATGCTGGCGTGCAGCTGGGTGGTGGTGCTGTTGTCCACTTTGCGCACGTTGTGGTTGGTCAGCAGGTTCCAGACCAGGTCGTCGTCGACGCGGAAGCGGCACAGCAGCATGTTGCTCGATGCGATCTTGAGCAGCTGGGCGGTCGACAGCATGCCCAGCAGGTCGGCGGCCTCTTCGGTCAGACCCAGGCGGAACAGCGCTTCGGCGCGGTCCTTGCGGATCAGGTTCTGGGCCAGCATCAGGTAGGTGAGGTTGGCTTCGCGGATTTCGGCGAGGA
>SBFU01000119.1 GCA_006227785.1 Burkholderiales bacterium | reverse complement strand
TGACCGTTCAGCGTTTTGTGGATGGGTGTGCGTTCCTTCACCCATCAGGGATGGATCGGCCGGCCTCGCGTGCGCCACGGACCCAACGTCTGATGCGCGCGCTCAGTCTACGTTTGTCCACATCGGCGGGCATGGCGGACACCATTGACAACGCGGCAGTCAGATGTAAGTAGCCGTACTCCAGCAGAAGCAGACAGAAAATCCTGTCCTTTTCTCTGCCAGCCTCGGCCTTGGACAGGAAAAGGTCGACCGCACTGATGCAATAGCCAACGCCTGCCGTGTGCGCTGAATCGGGCACCCGCACCACGCGTTCAAGCCAGCCCGCTGGCAGCCTGGCTGTCTCAACGCCCACGCCCTGGGCGTAGTACCCGTTGAGTTCGTGAAAGGGTGACCCTTCACCGATGTGAACGTCGATTTCGTGAGCCAACTCCGGCTTGTGCAGCGGGTAAATGTCCGCCTCAGCTGACACGGTGAGTTGAGCTGGAGGATTGGGATCCGTACCCAGAATGGACTGGCTCCCAATGACCACGAGTTCGTACTCGCGGGTGATGTCGGCGCTCGCACGGATCAAGTGCTCCAGATCCTGGCGTTTCACGGAGCACCACCCTGGATGGAGCCGTCCAGTACAAGACCTGTCTTGATTTGGCGGACTTCGTTCATCACTTTGCTGCGAACCTCCTCAGGGAGGACGGTTGGCATGGGTGATGCTTGACGCAACTGCTGGGCGTGTGCCGATCGGCCGAGCACCTGACGAAAGGTCTTGTTGGTCAGAATGCGTTCCCATTCATGCCAGAGCGGCGCAGAGCGCGAGTGGGCTTCCTTGTGCAACCAGGTGCTGACCGTGTCGATGGCGCGTTGGCGAAGTTGATCGTCTTGCTTGATCAGTCGGAGTGCCTCTGAATGGAGGGCAAGGCTTTGCAGGTCAGATAGTCTCGAAGAACCTGGGTTGGCGGAGACCGTTACCCGGACCGAGGGTCGTGGCCGAGGCGACCTTGCAGCGGCGGTTCCTTTTGTCACCGGGCGCATGGCGTCGCTCCCCAGCAGGGCAAGTTCTGCTCCGATGCCCAGGGCAGACATGACCCGTAGATAGGTGCCAATGGCAGTGTTGGGGTCGCCTGCTTCGACGGCCCGGAGTGTGGGGCGCGAGATGCCCAGTTGTTCGGCCAGCGCTACCGTGCCAAGGCCTTGCTCCTTGCGCAAGCGCCTGAGCCTGTCACCGAGCTGATGCAGCAGTTCCAATTCCAGAAGGACGGTGCTGGTTGAGATGGTCATATGGAAATTATAGTTTCCAAAATAGCCTATTTTGTGATTTTTGGTTTTCTTATTAACCCGCCAACTACATGGTGGGTCGCGGCTTCGATGAAAAGACCCGTGTGCAGGCAGTTGTCTGCCCGCGCCCGACCGGGCCAGGCATAAGGTCGTGGCGCCATCGTCCTCAAACCTTGCCCAGGTGCGCCAGCGGCAGCGCGCTGCGGCTCTTGACCTCGCCGAGCGAGAAGCTGGTGTGCAGGTCTTTCACGTTGGGCAGGTTGATGAGCGTCTGGCGGGCAAAGTGGCTGAAGTGGTTGAGGTCGGTGCAGACCA
This sequence comes from Burkholderiales bacterium, assembly GCA_006227785.1. Classification (GTDB taxonomy): domain Bacteria; phylum Pseudomonadota; class Gammaproteobacteria; order Burkholderiales; family Burkholderiaceae_C; genus Hydrogenophaga. Next base: position 2,689 of record SBFU01000119.1, on the reverse strand, counting down.
CCTGCAGCTCGAAGGTGCCCGAGCCGCTGATGTAGTGGCAGGAGACGATTTCGGGGATGGCCTGGATGGCCTTTTCCATGGTGCGCAGGGCGTCGCCGGCGTTGCGCTCGGCGTCCAGCCGCACGAAGGCGAGCACACCCAGGCCGATTTTTTCGCGGTTGATTTCGGCCCGGTAACCGGTGATATAGCCGGCGTCTTCCAGGGCGCGCACGCGACGCCAGCAGGGCGCCGCGGACAGACCCACCCGGTTGGCCAGCTCGGCGTTGGTCAGGCGCCCGTCGGTCTGCAGCTCGTGCAGGATGGCCAGGTCGAATTTGTCGAGGGTTTGCATGGGTGGGCTTGGTGGTGTCTCGTCATTCCCGCGCACGCGGGAATCCACGACAGCGGGATGGCGGGACTCCACGTTCTTTGATGACGAACCAGGGTTGCGGGTTTCCCCTTATGCAAGAAACAGATGCATTGAATTTTAGGAAATCAGGAAAGAAATAGCCACAACAACGCGAAATCCGGGCACGAAACGCAAACACCTGTCCGTGCCGCGGTCATACACTGTGCGGCACACTGAGCCTGAGCCAACCCGGCCGTCGGTCCACCCCGAAACCCCGCCCACAAGGCGGTCCACACCCACGGAGTCAAGTCACATGAACGCGCCGCTGCCCGAGCACATCCGCAAGGCCCTGGAAACCGTCACGCTGGATGACAAGTACGCGCTGGACCACGGGCGCGCCTTCATGAGCGGGGTGCAGGCCCTGGTCAAGCTGCCGATGCTGCAGCGCCAGCGCGATGCGCTGCTGGGCAAGAACACGGCCGGATTTGTCAGCGGTTACCGGGGGTCGCCGCTGGGTGGTTACGACCAGGCGCTGCAGAAGGCCGCGCCTTACCTGAAGCAGCAGAACATCGTGTTCCAGCCGGGCGTGAACGAAGAGCTGGCGGCGACCGCGTTGTGGGGCACGCAGCAGCTGGGTTTTGCGCCCCAGGGTTCGAACCGCTTCGACGGGGTGTTCGGCATCTGGTACGGCAAGGGCCCGGGGGTGGACCGTTGCTCGGACGTGTTCAAGCACGCCAACATGGCCGGCACCACGCCCTGGGGCGGGGTGATCGCGGTGGCCGGTGACGACCACGTGGCCAAGAGCTCGACCGCGGCGCACCAGAGCGACCACATCTTCAAGGCCTGCGGACTGCCAGTTTTCTTTCCGACCACGGTGCAGGAGATCCTGGACCTGGGCCTGCACGCCTTTGCCATGAGCCGCTTCAGCGGGGTGTGGGCCGGCATGAAGACGATCCAGGAGATTGTCGAGTCCAGCGCCTCGGCGGTCATCGACCCCGAGCGGGTGCAGATCGTGGTGCCCGAGTTCGAGATGCCGCCCGGTGGTGTGCACATCCGCTGGCCGGATGCCGCGCTGGACCAGGAAGAGCGCCTCTACAACTACAAGTGGTATGCGGCGCTGGCCTATGTGCGCGCCAACCGGCTCAACCACAACGTGATTGCCTCGGCCAACGACCGCTTCGGCATCATCGCCAGCGGCAAGGCCTTCAACGACACGCGCCAGGCGCTGATCGACCTGGGGCTGGACGACGACACCTGCCGCCGGCTGGGCATCCGGCTGCACAAGGTGGCGGTGGTGTGGCCGCTGGAGGCCCAGACCACCCGCGAGTTCGCCACCGGGCTGCGCGAGATTCTGGTGGTGGAAGAGAAGCGCCAGGTCATCGAATACCAGCTCAAGGAAGAGCTGTACAACTGGCGCCCCGATGTGCGCCCGGACGTGCTGGGCAAGTTCGACGAGGTGGGTGGCGACCACAGCGGTGGTGAGTGGAGCATGCCCAACCCGAGCGCCAGCACGCTGCTGCGCGCCAACGCCGACCTGTCGCCGGCCATCATTGCGCGGGCCATTGCCAAGCGCCTGAAGAAGCTGGGCGTGCCCGAGGACATTGCCGCGCGCATCGACGCGCAGCTGGCCATTCTGGACGCGCAGGAAAAGGCCACCCAGACCCTGCTGCTGCAGTCCTCGCCCGACGCGGTGCGCCAGCCCTGGTTCTGCAGCGGCTGCCCGCACAACACCTCCACCCGCGTGCCCGAGGGCTCGCGCGCCATGGCCGGCATCGGCTGCCACTTCATGACCATCTGGATGGACCGCGCCACCGTGGGCTTCACCCAGATGGGCGGCGAGGGCGTGCCCTGGGTCGGCCAGCAGCCCTTCAGCCACGACCAGCACATGTTCGCCAACCTGGGCGACGGCACCTACTTCCACAGCGGCATCCTGGCCATCCGCCAGAGCATTGCGGCCGGCGTGAACATCACCTACAAGATCCTCTACAACGACGCGGTCGCCATGACCGGCGGCCAGCACGTCGACGGGCAGCTCACGGTGCCGCAGATCACCCACCAGATGGCCGCCGAGGGCGTGAAGCGCATCGCGGTGGTCACCGACCAGCCCGAGAAGTACGGATCCAACGCCGGCTTCGCGCCGGGCGTCACGGTGCACCATCGCGACGACTACGATGCCGTGCAGCGCGAGTTCCGCGAGCAGGGCGGTGTCACCGTCATCGTCTACGACCAGACCTGCGCCGCCGAGAAGCGGCGCCGGCGCAAGCGCGGCGCCTTCCCCGACCCCCAGAAACGCGTCTTCATCAACGACCTCGTGTGCGAGGGCTGCGGCGACTGCGGCGAGAAGTCCAACTGCGTGTCGGT